>JBGAIO010000090.1:0-11540 GCA_044225415.1 Burkholderiaceae bacterium
GCGCCGCAGGCGACCGCCATCAGCCCGAAGAAGCGGATCTGCCCGTCGTTGAGTTGCGTCACCTTGTGGAACATCTCGCGCCACGTGGCAGGCGCCAGCAGCGGCAGCAGGCCTTCGAGCACGAGCATCAGCGCGAAGGCCAGCGCCAGGGTGTCCAGCATCGACCGGCTCCGGCTACTTGCGGGCGGGCGGCGCTGACTCCGCGGCCTTCATGTACCTGAAGAACTCCGACGTCGGATCGACGACCACCACGTCGTTGCGGTTGCGGAAGGTCGAGCGGTACGCCTCCAGGCTGCGATGGAAGCGCGCGAACTCGGGGTTCTGCCCGAACGACTGCGCATAGATCGCCGAGGCCTGCGCGTCACCTTCGCCGCGCATCTTCTGCGCGTCGCGATGCGCTTCCGACAGCAGCACTTCCCGCTGGCGGTCGGCATCGGCGCGGATCTTCTCGCCTTCGGCGGCGCCGATCGAGCGCTGCTCGTTGGCGACGCGCTTGCGCTCGGACTCCATGCGGCGGAACACCGAGTCGCTGATCTCGGGCACGAACTCGACGCGCTTCAGACGCACGTCGACGATCTCGACGCCGAAGTTCTTCGTCAGCGCCTGCACGGCGATGCGGATCTCCTCCATCGCCTTGTCGCGCTCGCGCGAAGTGATCTCGTTCACGGTACGGCGGTTGACCGCGTGGTTCAGCGAGTCGCGCACCAGTGTGCTGATCCGGTCTTCGGCCGAGCGTTCGCCGGCAGGAAAGCTGACGCGGAACAGCCGTGGATCGACGATGCGCCACTTGACGAAGGAGTCGATCAGCAGGTTCTTCTTCTCGGAGGTCTGCACGCGATCCGGCAGCGGCGAGTCGATGGTCAGGATGCGGCGATCCTGGTACTCGACGTTCTGCAGCAGCGGAATGCGGAAGTACAGCCCCGGTTCGGTGACCACGCGGCGGATCTCGCCGAGCTGGAACACGATGGCCGACTGGCGCTGGTCGACGATGAAGGTGCCGGCGCGAGCGAGAAAGGCCGCGACGACCAGGGCAACGATGACGGCGAGTACGCGATTCATGGGCGGGCCTTCTTCAACGCGCTTCGCGGTCGCGGCTGCGCAGCGCATCGCGCGTGCGGGTCTCCGCGGCGCCCTGGGGCGTGACCTCGGCAGGCGGCGTGACGACGGCCGGCGCGCGCGGGGCCACCGCATCCTGCGCGGTCTGCTGCATCAGCTTGTCGAAGGGCAGGTACAGCAGCTGGTTGTTGCTGCGCGAGTCGATGTAGACCTTGGTGACGCTGGAAAAGATCTGCTGCATGGCATCGACGTACATGCGATCGCGGGTGACCGCCGGCGCCTTCTGGTATTCGGCCAGGATCTGCTTGAAGCGCGAGGCATCGCCCTCTGCGGTCTGCACGATGCGGGTGCGATAGCCCTCGGCCTCCTGCAGCAGGCGCGATGCGGCGCCGCGCGCGCGCGGCACGACGTCATTGGCATAGGCCTGCCCGTCGTTGATCTGCTTCTCGCGGTCCTGCCCGGCCTTCACCGCGTCGTCGAACGCGGCCTGCACCTGCTCAGGCGGCTGCGCATTGGTGATCGCGACCGCCGTCATCAGGATGCCGGTGCCGTAGAGGTCCATCAGCTGCTGCATGCGTTCGCGCACTTCCATGGCGATCTCGGCGCGCGACTCGTACAGCACCGAGTCCATCTTGCGGCGTCCCAGCACCTCGCGCATCGCCGATTCGGCAGCGGCCATGACGGCCGCGCGCGGGTCGCGATGGTTGAACAGGTAGTCGCGTGCGCCGTCGTCCTTGATGCGGAACTGCGCCTCGAACTGGATGTCGACGATGTTCTCGTCGTCAGTCAGCATCAGCGCTTCCTTCAGGCGGTCGGGCCGGCCGCGCGTGCCGACCTCCACCTTCTGGATCGACAGGATGTCGACCAGCTCGCTGCGCTGGATGGGCCACGGCATGCGCCAGCGGAAGCCCGGCCGCGTCGTTTCCTCGTAGCGGCCGAAGGTCGTGACCACGCCCACCTGGCCCTCGGGAACGATGTAGAAGCCGCTGGCCAGCCAGATCACGGCGAGCACAGCCAGCAGCGCGGCCAGGCCGATGCCGGTGCCGCGCGGGGTGGGATTCAGGCCGCCGAAGCCGCCGCCGTTGCCACGGCGCGCACCCTTCCGGCCGAACATCGTGTTCAGGCGGCGGTTGAATTCGCGCCACAGCTCTTCGAGATCCGGGGGCCCGTCATTGCCGGGACGTTGCGGTTTGCGCGGCGGCTGCTCGCCGTCGCCGTTGCCGCCCGAACCACCGCCGCGGCCCCATTGGGGGTCGTTGAGAGACATGCTTGGACTAGTACGGAAGGAATGAGAGGCGCATGGCGGTCGGCGGTGCGACAGGATCTGACAAGTCGCTAGGCAGAGGCCGGCAGGGCCCAGGCAGATTCGGCTTCGGGGGGCGCGGGCTCGTCGCCGCGCCGGGAAAATTCAAGTATCGCTTCGCGCAGCGCGCCGAGGTTTTCCCCGGTTCTGGCGCTCACAGAGACGGAAACGATGCTACCACAGGGGTCGCGCTCGACCGAGGCCAGGCGGCCGTTGGCGTCGATCTTGTTGAACACGATGATGCGCGGCACGTCGGCCGCGCCGATCTCCTCCAGCACGCGATCGACCTCGGCCATCTGCTCGTCGCGGGCGGGCGAGGCGCTGTCGACGACGTGCAGCAGCAGATCGGCCTCGGCCGTCTCGTCGAGCGTCGACTTGAACGCCTCCACCAGCTGGTGCGGCAGCCCGCGGATGAAGCCGACGGTGTCGGACACGACGGCGGTGACTCCGCCGGCGCCGGTGCCCTCGCCTTCACCTTCGCCGAGATACACGCGGCGCGCAGTGGTGTCGAGCGTGGCGAAGAGCTGGTCGGCCGCATAGCTGCCCGCGCCGGTCAGCGCATTGAACAGCGTCGACTTGCCCGCATTGGTGTAGCCCACCAGCGACACCGACAGCACGTCGCGCCGCGTGCGCGCACGACGACGGGTGCGACGCTGCTTTTCGAGCTGCCGGAGCCGCTCGCGCAGCTGGCGCATGCGCGAGCCGATCATGCGGCGGTCGAGTTCGATCTGCTTCTCGCCCGGGCCGCCGGTCTTGGACAGGCCGCCGCGCTGCCGCTCCAAGTGCGACCAGCCGAAGCGCACCAGCCGCGTCGACAGGTGTTCGAGCTGCGCCAGTTCGACCTGTAGCTTGCCCTCGCGGCTGCGCGCGCTGCGAGAAGATGTCGAGGATCAGCGCGGTGCGATCGAGCACCCACAGATCCAGCGTGCGCTCGAGATTGCGCTGCTGCGCCGGCGACAGCGCGACGTCGAAGATCACCATGTCCGCGTCATTCGCGGCGGCGAGCGCGCGGATCTCCTCGACCTTGCCGCTGCCGACGTAGTGCGCAGGATCGGGCCGGTCGCGCCGGACGGCGATCTGCGCCACCGGCTCGAGCCCGGCGGAGGTGGCGAGCTGGGTCAGCTCTTCGACCGCGTCGGCGTCGTCGCGCCGGCCGCGGGCAACCGTGACGAGCAGCGCGCGCTCGGCGCGCGCGTCGCGCGGCTGTTCAACCTGGAAGACGGTCAGGCGTCGCTCTCCACGGTGATGTTGACCGGACGCGCAGGCACGACGGTGGAAATCGCGTGCTTGTAGACCATCTGCGTCACGGTGTTACGCAGCAACACCACATACTGGTCGAAGGACTCGATCTGGCCCTGCAGCTTGATGCCGTTGACCAGGTAGATCGAGACGGGAATGTGTTCCTTGCGCAGTGCGTTCAGGAACGGGTCTTGTAGTAGTTGCCCTTTGTTGCTCATTGGTATGGCTCCAGCGCTTCATGGCCGGTAGCTTCGGCCGTGGAAGGGACGGCCAGCGGCAGCGGCTGATTGTTGTTGGCGGCCCAGTTCTTAACGCCAGACCTCGAGGCTGGACCGAGGTTCACTTGTGCGTATCTGGGGTCACAGGTACGCGAATCAATGTAAAGCAAAAAGCGGGCCCCTGCCAGCGAGATAACCCCGTAGAAAGCAGGTTGAAGTTTGCCGAAGTGCTGAAGCGACTTGCTCGCAGTCGGTCGATGGTGTCGCAGCCGCGCCGGGTGGTGGGCGAGAGAGAAAGACAAAACTCCCGTCTTTGCATTGCATTTTCTTCGCACACCGCACTGTCTCGACCGCGGTGTGTGGCGGGCCGGTGCGAGGCAATGGGGGCAAGCGAGCGAAGCGCGGAGAATTGGCGGGGTTTCCGCGAGGCTGCGGACCAAGCGGCTGAAGTGCTGGCGTACGTGCGAACCTTGATCCGCGCAGAGTCTGCAGCAGCGGCCGCCAATTCGAGCACTGCAGCGGGCCCGCCGGGCCGCTTGCCCTTGCCGAGCGCCGGCCCGCCACACACCGCGGCCGCGATGCCACACCGACTGCCACGAAAAGGATCCCCGCTTTCGCGGGGATGACAAGCTAAACAGCAAATTGGGCCCCGGCCTTCGCCGGGGCGACGGCGTGGGACTGTGCCCCGTCTCTCCTACGCGCGCTCGGCGTAGGGGTTGCGGCTTGTCTTGAATTCGACGCGCAGCGGCGTTCCGGCGAGGTCGAACTCGGAGCGGAAATAGCCTTCGAGGTAGCGCCGATACGAATCCGGCACGTGCGCCAGCGAGTTGCCGTGGATGACGATGACGGGCGGGTTCATGCCGCCCTGGTGCGCGTAGCGCAGCTTGGGACGCGATGCGCCCGCGCGTGGCGGCATCTGCTTCGCCACGGCAGCGAGCAGCGCGCGCGTGAGCTTCGGTGTCGGCAGCTTCGCGAAAGCCGCGGCATGCGCTTCGGACACCGAGCGCATCACCGCGCCGAGTCCGGTGCGCTTCAGCGCCGAGATCGTGTGCACCTTCGCCCAGCGCAGGAAGTGCAGCTTGCGTTCCAGGTCGTGGCGGATGCGCTCGCGGCGGTACTCGTCGAGTCCGTCCCACTTGTTGACCGCCACGACCAGCGCGCGCCCGCTGTCGAGCACGTAGCCCGCGATATGCGCATCCTGGTCGGAGACTTCAGCCGACGCGTCGAGCAGCAGCACGACCACGTTGGCCTCGTCGATCGCCTGCAGCGTCTTCACGACCGAGAACTTCTCGACCGCCTCGAAGACCTTGCCCTTGCGACGCAGTCCGGCCGTATCGATCAGCGTATAGGGCCGGCCACCGTACTCGAATTCAACGGCGATGGCATCGCGCGTCGTGCCGGGCTGGTCGTAGGCGATCAGCCGCTGCTCGCCGAGCAGCGCGTTGATCAGCGTCGACTTGCCGACATTGGGGCGCCCGACCACCGCGACACGCACGCGGCGCGGTTCGTCGGGCAGTTCGGCTCCATCGCCCGCCTCGTCTTCGGGCTCCACGAACGGCGCCAGCACCTCGTCCATCAGGCTGCCGACGCCATCGCCGTGCGCGGAGGAGACCGGATGCGGGTCGCCGAGGCCGAGCTCGTGAAACTCCGCGATCGCGGCCGGGGCCAGGCCCTCGGCCTTGTTGACGGCCAGCCACACCGTGCGGCCCGTGACGCGCAGGCGCTCGGCGATGCGGCGGTCCTGCGCGGTCAGCCCGTCGCGGGCGTCGAGGACGAAGATGACCACGTCGCTCTCGGCGATCGCCTGCTCGGCCTGCGCCGCCATTTCGCGCGCGATGCCCTCGGCATGCAGCGGCTCGAAGCCGCCGGTGTCGATGACGATGTAGTCGCGCGGACCGACGCGGCCGTTGCCGTAGTGCCGGTCGCGCGTCAGTCCGGGAAAGTCAGCGACCAGCGCGGCGCGTGAACGAGTCAGCCGGTTGAACAGCGTGGACTTGCCGACGTTGGGACGGCCGACGAGGGCGACGACGGGCTTCATGGCATGCGCTGCGCGACCGTGCGTTGCCGAACCGCGTGCGCCTGGCCGGCGACGGCGCTCACTCCACCGTCACCAGCGCGATCGTGCCGTCCTGCGTCTGCACGACAGCACCGCCGCCGAAAGCCACCGGCGTGGCATTGATCTCGCTGCCGAGCGCGACGCGCGCCAGGAACGAACCGTCGTCGGGCGACAGGAAATGCAGGTAGCCCTGGAAGTCGCCCACCAGCACCGCGCGGCGCAGCGCGAGCGGCGTGGTCAGGTCGCGATTCAGCAGCTTCTCCTGTCGCCAGGTGTTCGCGCCCGTCGTCATCGACATGCCGACGACGTTGGATTTCGCGTCGACGGCGAACAGGCGGTTGCGATCGCCGCCGAGGCCCGCGCCGGCGGAAAAATCCCGCGCCCAGCGCACATTGCCGTTGGACGCTTCGAAGCAGGCGACGCGTCCCTGGTAGGCCGCCGCGCACACGTCGCCGGCGACGAGCAGCGGGGTGCCCAGCACATCGACCAGGCGCTCGACTTCGGTGGCGCCGCGCGCTTCGGCCACCGGCACGTCCCAGCGCACGGTGCCGTTGCCCGTCGACAGCATCACCAGCCGTCCGCTGGGGAAGCCTGCGGCGATCAGGTCACCCGCAAAGGCGAGCTCGCTCGGCGCCCGCAGCGTGAGCGGCGGCGTCGTGCGCGTGTAGCTCCAGCGCCGCCGGCCATTGCTCGCATCGAAGGCCGTGATGCGGTGATCCGACGTACGCACCACCACCAGGCCGCGGCCCACCAGCGGCGGCGTATGCACCGCGGCGGCCAGCTGTGCGCGCCACAGCTCCTTGCCATCGGCACCCAGCACGACCAGTTCGCCACGCGCGCTGCCCACTGCGACAGACAGGCCATCGCTGCCGACGGCACCGGTGAGCTGCGTGTTGGTCTCGGTGCGCCACACGACCTGCCCATCAGGCCCCAGCCGCACCACGGAACCTGCAGCATTGGCCGCGAAGATCGCGTTCTCCATCACCGCCGGCTGCAGGTATGCGCCGCGCGCCGTGCCGATGTTCGTGCGCCAGGCCACGCGCGGGCTGAGCACCGGCGTGAACTCCACCAGCGGCGCGGGTTCGGCCAGTTTCTTCGGCGTGCCACCCAGCCAGCTCGGCCACCAGTTCGGAAAGGCCGAACAGCCGGCCAGCGTCAGCGCAGCCGTCGCGACGAGCAGCCGCCGCAGAGGGAGCGAGCGCCCGTGCATCACGACGTCGCCGCCGGCGGCAGCGAATCGAGCTTGAGCTGGACGATCCCGCGCAACGGATGCCCGGCGTCGGCCTTCGCCAGCGCCTGGGTCCACGCGGCGCGCGCTTCGGCGGGCTTGCCCTGCGCGAACAGCACGTCGCCGCGCCGGTCGAGCACGGCCGGCAGGTAGGCCTCGGGCGCGGTGAAGTCGAGCGCCTTCAAGGCCTCGTCGTACTGCTTCAGGTCGAGCAGCACGCCGGCGAGCCGCACGCGCGCGAGCATCGTCAGTTCGTCGTGGCCGGATTGGTCGATGACCCAGCGCAGCTGGTCAGCGGCCTTCTGCAGGTCGGCCGATTCGGCGCTGAGCCTGGCGGCCTGCAGCGCGGCCATCGGCGCATAGGCCGTGCGGCCATAGTGCTCGATGATCGAGCTCGCCAGGGTCTGTGCCTTGGCGGCATCGTTGGCCTGCACCGCCTGCTCGAACTGCGCGTAGACGCCCGCGGCGGTGCGGGCCTGGTCGCGCTGGTACCACTTCCAGCCGTTGTGCGCGGCGAAGCCCAGCAGCACCAGCGTGACCACCGTCAGCAGCGGCGTGCCGTACTTGTTCCACCACGCCTTGAGATCGGCGAGCTGTTCCTGTTCCTGAAGATCGTAGGCCATGACTGTCCAGTTCTGCTATTCGCTTGCGTTCTGTTCTGCGCGCGTCAGCGCTTCGACGAGCTGTGTAGGGACTTCGGCGAGCGGCACGATACGCTGCTCCGCGAAGGGCGCGCCGGGCTCGCCGCCGCGCAGCGCCTTCACCGCCGCGGCGTGCTGTGCGCCCTCCGCTTCGCCGACGATGACCGCGTACTCGGCCCCGCTGGCGTCGGCGCGCTTCATCTGCGACTTCAGGCTCGCATTGCCTGCCTGAAGCACCACGTCGAGTCCTGCGTCGCGCAGCCGCTCGGCCAGCGCGAAGGCCTGCCGCTGCGTCGTGCCGCCCTGGTGCAGCACGTAGACATCGGTGCCGGGCGCCGCGCCGGCGGTGCCCGCTTCGCGCAGCAGCTCGATCACGCGTTCGATGCCCATGCCGAAGCCGATGCCCGGCGTGGGCTTGCCGCCCATCATCTCGATCAGCGGGTCGTAGCGCCCGCCGCCGCAGATCGTGCCCTGCGCGCCGAGCGCATCGGTGATCCACTCGAACACGGTCAGGTTGTAGTAATCGAGGCCGCGCACCATCCGCGGATTGCCGGTGACGGCGATGCCGGCGTCGGCGAGCAGCGACTGCAGGCCCTCGAAGTGCGTACGCGACGCATCGCCGAGGTAGTCGGTGATGCGCGGCGCGGCGGCGACGACGTCGGCCAGCGCCGGATTCTTCGTGTCGAGGATGCGCAGCGGATTGGTGTGCAGACGCCGCTTCGCGTCCGCATCGAGCTCGGTCTCGTACTTCGACAGGTAAGCGATCAGGTCGGCCCGATGACGCGCGCGCTCGTCGGCCTGCCCGAGGCAGTTCAGCTCCAGCCGCACGCGGCCGATGCGGTCGATGCCGAGGATCGACCACAGCCGCGCCAGCATCACCATGATCTCGGCGTCGATGTCGGGGCCGGCAAAGCCGATCGCCTCGACATTGACCTGGTGGAACTGGCGGTAGCGGCCGCGCTGCGGGCGTTCATGGCGGAACACGGGGCCGATCGACCACAGCCGCTTCGGGCCGTCGTAGGCGAGGTTGTGCTCGACGATCGAGCGCATCACGCCGGCCGTGAACTCGGGGCGCAGCGTCAGCCGCTCGCCGTTCAGCCTGTCCTCGAAGGAATACATCTCCTTCTCGACGATGTCGGTCACCTCGCCGATGCCGCGCACGAAGAGCTCTCGTGTACTGGACGATCGGCGTGCGGATCTGCTGGTAGCCGTAGCTGCGCAGCCAGTCCGCGACGCGCCTCGAACCACTCCCACAGTCCGGCATCCGCGGGCAGCATGTCGTTCATGCCGCGCACGCCGGCCAGCTTTCGTTCAGCCATCTTGATTCAATGTCCGGTAGCTTCGGCCGGCACCATCGCGTCGCGGGGCGTGTAGGTGCGTTGCACGTAGTCGCTGACGATCGCCTGGAACTCTTCGGCGATGCGCTCGCCCTTCAGCGTCACCGTGCGCTGGCCGTCGACGAACACCGGTGCCACCGGCGCCTCCCCGAGCCCGGCAGGCTGATGCCGATGTTGGCGTGCTTGCTCTCGCCGGGGCCGTTGACCACGCAACCCATGACCGCGACGCTCATCCGCTCCACGCCGGGGTGCGTGCCGCGCCACACCGGCATCTGCGCGCGCAGCCACGACTGGATCGAATCGGCGAGTTCCTGGAAGAAGGTGCTGGTCGTGCGTCCGCAGCCGGGGCACGCGACCACCAGCGGCGTGAACGCGCGCAGGCCGAGCACCTGCAGGATCTCCTGCGCGACCTGCACTTCGCGCGTGCGCGGCTCGCCGGGCGCCGGCGTCAGCGACACGCGGATCGTGTCGCCGATGCCTTCCTGCAGCAGCACGCCGATGGCGGCGGTCGATGCGACGATGCCCTTGCTGCCCATGCCGGCCTCGGTCAGGCCGAGATGCAGCGGGTAGTCGCAGCGGCGCGCCAGTTCGCGATACACGGCGATCAGGTCCTGCACGCTGCTCACCTTGGCCGACAGGCAGATGCGGTTACCCGGCAGCCCGAGCGCTTCGGCGCGCTGCGCGCTGTCGATGGCGGAGCGCACCAATGCCTCGCGCAGCACCGCGCTCGCCTCCCACGGCTCGGCGCGCGCGGCGTTCTCGTCCATCATCTTCGCGAGCAGCGCCTGGTCGAGCGAACCCCAGTTCACGCCGATGCGCACCGGCTTGCCGTGGCGGCACGCGGCCTCGATCATCTGCGCGTAGTTGTCGTCGCCCTTCGCGCCCTTGCCGACGTTGCCGGGGTTGATGCGGTACTTCGACAACGCCTGTGCGCAGCCGGGATGCTGCGTCAGCAGCTTGTGGCCGTTGTAGTGGAAGTCCCCGATCAGCGGCACGTCGATGCCCATGCGATCGAGCTGCTCGCGGATCGCCGCCACTTCGGCCGCGGCCTCGGGCGAGTTCACCGTGATGCGCACCGCCTCGGAGCCGGCCTGCGCCAGTTCCTTCACCTGGATGGCGGTCGCGATCGCATCGGCCGTGTCGGTGTTGGTCATCGACTGCACCATCACCGGCGCGTCGCCGCCGACGGCGACCGTCCGGCTGCCCCAGGCGAGTTCGACCCGTCGCGAGGCGCGCCGCGGCGCCGGACCGGCCAACGCGGGCAGGCAGGCAACCGCGGGGGGAACGAAGGGCTGGTTCATCGAACGACGTCCGGATTCTTGGAGGCCTGCTCGAGCGCTCAGTTGACGGTGAAGCGCGCGACGTTCTGGCGCGTGTGCTGCGCCAGGTCGATGGATTCGCCGCGCACTTCCACCGTCGCCTTGTTCGCGTCGCCGAGTACCACGTAGAACGGCGGCGTGCCTTCGATGACGAATTCGTCACCGGCCTCGTTGCGCCGCGAATGCAGCGTCTTGCCCTCGGCGTCCTTGACTTCAGCCCACGACGCGCCCGAGAAACGCAGCTTCAGCAATGGCGCAGGCGCCATCGGTTCGAGCAGGGGCGCGGGTTCGGATGCCGCCGGCGTCGCGGTTGCAGCCGATGACGCGGACGCAGGCTCCGCCGTCGCGCCGGGTGCCGCCGTCGGCGTCACCGCCGGCTCGGCCGGCGCTGGCGCTGGCGTCGGCACCGGTGCCGCTGCAACGGGCGCCGGCCGGGTCACCGGAACCAGCGCGCTCGCGCTGCCGCTCGCATGCGTCGCATACCAGCCGACCACCCCGAGCGCCACCAGCAGCAGCAACGCGCCCCACAGCACGATGCGCCGCGACACCTGCTCATGCGTCGCGGCCCGCACCGGCGAATAGTCGCGCTCGCGCGTCATGCGCTCGATGACGTTGGTCGACGGCGGACCGAGCTTGGTCGCCAGATCGGCCAGCAGCGGCTCGACCGGCACATCGACGATGCGCGCGTAGCTGCGCACGAAGCCGCGCACATAGGCCGCCTCGGGCAGTCGCTTGAAGTCCTCGTCCTCGAGCGCGCGCACCTGCGTCGGATGCAGGCGCAGGCGAGCGGCAATGTCGCCCACCGTCAGGCCCGCGCGTTCGCGCGCCCATTTCAGGCACGCGCCCGCCGCTGCCGGCGGTTCGGCCGGCGCGGCCACGGAGCCGATGCGTGCGTCGCGCTCGTCGCGCGCCGCACCGCTGCGCTCCGGCCCGTCGTTGGCCGCTTCGGTGTCGTGATCGGCAGCGTTGCTCATGCGTGTCTCATGATTCATCGAACGCGCCGCGCGCCAGCCAGCCGGCCTCCTGCGAGCGCGGGAAGCGCGTGCGCAGTTCACTGGCCAGGCGCGACTCGTTGCGCAGGTCGCCCTGCGCGCGCGCGATCTTCAGTCCGAGCCAGAGCGTGGCCGACGACGGCTCGCTCGA
>JBGAIO010000091.1:0-11042 GCA_044225415.1 Burkholderiaceae bacterium
GCGTTGACGGTCGACGCGGCCGCTCCGCCCGCCGCGGCGCCGGCGGCTGCCGTGGTGGTCGCGCCGGGCGCGCCCGGCCGCGGCTGCGGCGGCGTGGTGCCGGCCGCGACGCTCTTGGCCGCGCTGGTGTCGAAGCGCACCAGCAGCTTCTGCAGCATCTCGCCTTCGAGGCTCGGGTCCGGCGCACGCGGCTGCCACGCGGTGCGGTCGTGCGCGGACGAGGTGAACACTTCTTCCATGCCGCGATGCGTGATGAAGATCTCGGAATTGCCGTTCGGGGCGCGCTCGAGGCGGGCGCGGTAGCGATCCTGCTCGCCCGTCGAATACATCGAGCCGAGGAAGCGCGCCAGCGTCTGGCGAACGATGCCGAGATCAGGATTCGTACGGTTCTCGGCCCAGGCCGTCTCCATGATGCCGGTGGCAGGGTCGGAACGCTCGACCGTCAGGCCGACGCTGGGCCAGAAATCGAGCAGAACCGGCCAGGCTTTCTCCGGTGGCATGTTGACGGCCAGCCAGCGCTGGTTGCCGTCGCGCTCGATGCGCGCCAGAGTACCGGTGGGCACAACCGCGCCACCTGAAGCAGCCGGCCGCGGCGCGCCACCGGGCTGCTGCCCGCCCCCCGCACGCGCGGCCGCGGTACCCGAAGCCGTCGCGGTGGTCGGCCGTTCCGGAACGGAGAAGCGCTCTTCGGGCGGCAGCTGCGACAGGTCGGGCGGCACCTCGAGCGGCTGCGCGCGCGTCTGCGCGGTCTTGTAGTCGGTCCGATCGCCGAACAGGTTGCCGGTCCACGTACATCCGGCCAGCGCCAGCACGGCGCCCGCGGCGGCCGAACGAATCATGAACATGCGTACCCTCATCGATACAGTCTCCTGCAGGCGCTAGAGCAGCCCGCATTCCTTCAGCGCGCCGAGCACGACGGGCTCGGCGGGCGTGGACAGCGGCACCAGCGGCAGGCGGATGCCCGGCGCGATGCGACCCATCTTCGCCAGCGCCCATTTCACCGCGACCGGATTGGGCTCGACGAAGAGCTTTGCGTGCAGCGGCAGCAGCTGGTTGTTGATCTGGCGCGCACGGGCCAGGTCGCCGGCGAGCGCGGCGCGCACCATGTCGCTCATCTGGCGCGGCGCCACGTTCGCGCTGACCGAGATCACGCCGTGCCCGCCGAGCAGGATCAGCGCGAGCGCCGAATCGTCGTTGCCGCTGTAGACCGCGAAGTGCGGCGGCAGCCGGCGCAGCAGGTCGGCTGCGCGTGCGAGGTCGCCGGTGGCGTCCTTGATGCCGACGATGCCCGGCACCTGCGCCAGCCGCACCGTGGTGTCGTTGGCCAGGTCCGCCACCGTGCGACCCGGCACGTTGTAGAGGATGACCGGGATGTCGACCGTCTCGGCAATGGTGCGGAAGTGACGGTACAGCCCTTCCTGCGTCGGCTTGTTGTAGTACGGCACGACCTGCAGCGTGGCCGTGGCGCCGACTTCCTTCGCGTAGCGCGTGAGTTCGACCGCCTCGCGCGTGGAATTGCCGCCGGTGCCGGCGATGACCGGGATGCGGCCCTGCACCGCCTGGACTGCGACGCGGATCAGCTCGCCGTGCTCTTCGGGATCGACCGTCGGCGATTCGCCGGTGGTGCCGACCGCGACGATCGCGTTGGTGCCTTCGGCGACATGCCACTCGATCAGGCGCTTGTACGCCTCGTAGTCGAGTACGCCGTCCTCGCGCATCGGCGAGACGATGGCGACGATGCTGCCCTTGATCATGATCTGCTGTGGTCTCCGCTCAGCCCAAGCATGGAATTATACCGTGCAGCGTGCCCGGCACCCGGGCCCTGCAGCCGGGCACGCCAGGAGGCACGGCCGGGCAACGAACGGCTGCTACAGGCTCAGCGCTTCGACCGGCGCTGTCGCCGTCGGTTCAAGTCGGCGCGCGGCGATGCGCTGGATCATTGCCGTCGAAGGCGCGGTCTGCAGGCCGTCTTCGAAGGCCAGAACGCGCAATTCGCCGAAGGCCTGCAGCAGTTCGCGCGGCTGCAGCAGGAAATCGGGGTTGCGCGGCCGGCCGAAGCGTTCGTTGCCGGCGGCGAAGGTCTCGCAGACCAGCAGCCCGCCCGGCGCGAGCGCGGCGGCGAGCAGCGGCAGCAGCGGACGATGCAGGTAGTGCACGACCACGACCGCGTCGAAGGTCTGTCCGCCGAACGGCCACCGCCCGCTCTCGAGATCGGCCTGCACGAAGGCGATGTCGTCCGCACCGGCAAGGCTCGCGCCGCACGCGGGATCGACGTCGACCGCCGTCACGCGGCAGCCGCGCCGCGCGAGCCAGCGTGCATGGCGTCCGTGGCCGCAGGCGACATCGAGCGCGCTCGCACCGCGCGGAAGAGCGGCCGCGAAGCGCACCACCCACGGCGACGGTTCGCGCGCCAGCGGGTTGGAAACCGGTGCGCCGTCGGCGTGCGCGTCCGTCGTCACCGCGCGCTCACCGATACGCGAGTCCCATGGACTCGCGCACCTCGCGCATGGTCTCCTCGGCGCTGGCACGCGCGCGGTCGCAGCCGTCGGCGACGATCGCGTGCAGCAGCTTCGGATCGTCGACGTAGCGCTGCGCACGCTCGCGCCACGGCGCCTGCTCGGCGAGCAGCGCGTCGATGACCGGCTGCTTGCAGTCCAGGCAGCCGATGCCGGCCGTGCGGCAGCCGTGCGCGGCCCACGCCTGCGTGTCCGCCGACGAATAGATGCGATGCAGCTGCCACACGGGGCAGCGCTCAGGTTCGCCGGGATCGGTGCGGCGCACGCGCGCGGGATCGGTGGTCATGCGCCGGATCTTGTCGGTCAGCGCCTTCGGCTCCTCGCGCATCAGGATGACGTTGCCGTAGCTCTTCGACATCTTCTGGCCGTCGAGGCCGGGAAGCTTCGGTGTCTCGGTGAGCATCGTCGCGGGCTCGACGAGGATGACGCGGCGCGCGCCTTCGAGGTAGCCGAACGCGCGCTCTCGGTCTTCCGCCGACAGACTGCCCGCCTCGGCGACGATCACGCGCGCCGCTTCCAGCGCGGCGTCGTCGCCAGTCTCCTGGAATCGCTTGCGCAGCTCGTCGTACTGCTTCGCCGACCGGCTACCGAGCTTCTTCACCGCGGCCTGTGCCTTGTCCTCGAAACCGGGTTCGCGACCGAACAGGTTGTTGAAGCGCCGCGCCACCTCGCGCGTCAGCTCGATGTGCGGCACCTGGTCCTCGCCCACCGGCACGATTGTTGCGCGATGTATGAGGACATCGGCCGCCTGCATCAGCGGATAGCCGAGGAAGCCGTAGGTCGCCAGGTCGCGGTCCTTCAGCTTGTCGATCTGGTCCTTGTAGGTCGGCACGCGTTCGAGCCACCCGAGAGGCGTCGACATTGCCAGCAGCAGATAGAGCTCCGCATGTTCGGGCACGCGTGACTGGATGAAGATCGTCGCCTTGGCGGGGTCCACGCCGGCGGCCAGCCAGTCGATGATCATGTCCCACACGCTCGCCTGCATGACCTCGGGCGTTTCGTAGTGCGTGGTCAGCGCGTGCCAGTCGGCGACGAAGAAGTAGCACGGGTGCTGATCCTGCAGCCTCACCCAGTTCTTCAGCGCGCCGTGGTAGTGGCCGATATGCAGCGCCCCGGTGGGACGCATGCCGGAAAGCACGCGGTCAGCAAACATGGATGAAGCTCTGAAGGATCAGACGAAGAGACGGACGATGCCCAGGCCGAACTCGTAGAACGGCGCGAGGAAGAAGCCGATGGTGTTGGTGGCCAGCAGCGCGATCAGGATGAAGAAGCCATAGGGCTCGACGCGCGACACGGCGTACGCCAGGCGGTTGGGCAGCAGTCCGACGAGGATGCGCCCGCCGTCGAGCGGCGGCAGCGGCAGCAGGTTCAGCGCCATCAGGCCGATGTTGACGATGACGCCGGCGCGCGCCATCTCGAAGAAGAAGGCCTCGTCCGTGCCCGTCGCCACCAGCATGCGCAGCACCAGCGCCCACAGGATGGCCTGCAGCAGATTCGTGAGCGGGCCGGCAGCCGCCACCCAGATCATGTCGCGCTTGGGATGCCGCAGGTTGGCGAAGTTGACCGGCACGGGCTTGGCCCAGCCGAACATGAAGCCCGGGCCGCCGGCGAGCCGCGACAGCAGCACGATCGCGAACGGCACGATGACGGTGCCGACCGGATCGATGTGCTTCAGCGGATTGAGCGTCACGCGACCCAGCATCCAGGCGGTGGAGTCGCCGAACATGCGGGCGACATAACCGTGGGCCGCCTCGTGCAGCGTGATGGCCAGCAACACCGGGATCGCGTAGACGGTGATCGTCTGGATGATGCCGTCCATGGAGGCAGTTTAGCGCAGCGGGCGCGCCGCTCGGAGTGGTGGTCCGGAGAAGGTGTCATCCCCGCGAAAACGGGGATCGATTTTTTTGAAGCAACGTCAAGGTGGATCCCCGCTTTCGCGGGGATGACGGCAGTCCTGCGCCCGTCAGCGGCGCGTCAAAGCCCCAGCGGTGCCAGCGCGCCCTTCCCTGCCCGCACCAGCACCGGCTGCGCGGTGCTCAGGTCCACCACGGTGGTCGGTTCGATGCCGCAAGGCCCGGCGTCGAGCACGAAGTCGATGGCGTGGCCGATGCGCTCGCGGATGTCGTCGACGTCGTTGAGCGGCAGTTCGTCGCCCGGCAGCTGCAGCGTCGTGCTGATCAAGGGTTGGCCGAGCACGTCGAGCAGACCGAGCGCGACCGGGTTCTGCGGAATGCGCAGGCCGATCGTGCGGCGCGACGGATGCGACAGACGCCGCGGCACTTCGCGCGTGGCTTCGAGGATCAGCGTGTACGGGCCCGGCGTAAGGTCTCTCAGCAATCGGTACGTCGCGTTGTCGACCTTGGCATAGGACGCCAGGTCCGACAGGTCACGGCACATCAGTGTCAGCAGATGGCGTTCGTCAATGCGGCGGATGGCGCGGATGCGATCGACCGCGGCCTTGTCGTCCAGATGGCAGGCCAGCGCGTAGCACGAGTCGGTCGGTATCGCGCCGACGCCGCCGTGGTCGAGGATCTGCGCGGCCTGCCGCAGCAGCCGCAGCTGCGGATCGACCGGGTGCACGACGAAGTGTTGGGCCATGGCGTGGGACGGATTCGGAAAGATCAGGAACCGGGGCGAGCGCTGCCGGCGCTTGGCTCGCGTGGTGCGCGGGGATGATCGACGTGAACGGAGCGCTCAGAGAAAGCGATGCCAGACCGGAATCAACCCGGCCGGCAGCAACTGCACGGCGCCGAGTTCGACGTTCTCGGCCTCCTCGGGCCCGTGGAAGTCGCTGCCGCGCGAAGCCTCGAGCTCCATCGCGAGCGCCATCTTCGCGAACTGCTGTGTCTGCTGGGCCGAGTGATTGCTGGTGACGACTTCGAGGGCGACGCCGCCGGCCTCCTTGAACTCGCGCACCAGCTCGGAGAGCTTCAGGTCGCCGATGCGATAGCGGCCCGGATGCGCCAGCACGGCGACACCGCCGGCCGCGTCGATCCACTCCACCGCTTCGGACACCATCGCCCACTGGTGCGGCACATATCCGGGCTTGCCGGCGACCAGGTAGCGCTTGAACACGTCGCGAACGTCGCGGCAGTAGCCGGCTTCCACCAGGTAACGCGCAAAGTGCGTGCGCGAGATCAGGTCGGGATTGCGTACGAAGCGCAGCGCACCTTCGTAGGCATCGGCCACGCCGACCTCCGCCAGTTCGTCGGCCATGCGCTGTGCGCGTTCGGCGCGACCGCTGCGCACTTCCTCGAGCGCGCGCTGCAGCGGCTTGTGATGCGGATCGATGCCGAGGCCGACGACGTGGATCGTGGTCGACGCCCAGGTGGTCGAAATCTCGACGCCCGGCACGAACGGCAGTCCGAGCAGCCGCGCGGCGTCGGCTGCGGCGTCCAGGCCGCCGAGTTCATCGTGATCGGTGAGCGCGTAGAGCTCGACCCCCTGCGCCGCCGCGCGCGTCACGACCTCGCGCGGTTCGAGCAGGCCATCGGACACCGTCGAATGCGAATGCAGGTCGGCGTTGACCAGGCTGGCGCGCTCGAGCTCGGGCGCCAGCGCGGAAGATTCGGGCAGCGGCATCTGGCGGGCGTTCATGTCCACATTTTACCGGCGGCGGTGGCGAGCTAGGATATGGCGATGAAGAACAGTCGCTCACTGACCGCCGCCGCCATCGCGCTGCTGACGTGCATCGCGGCCGATGCCATCGCACAGAACCAGGCCTGTACGCGCACCTCGGCCGGCGACGTCGTCTGCGGCGCGCCGGACTCCATCTGCCTGTCGGAGCGTCGCCGAGACGTGATGTGTTCGACCCCCGGCGGCGGCATCATTCTCGACCGCAACGGCGTCGCCCAATGTGGACCGGGCTATTGCGTCACCGATCAGCGCGGACAGACCTGGTGTTCCAGCGCGGCGCGCGGCGGCGCTGCCACCGACAGCAACGGTCAGGCGCACTGCACGGATGGCTGCGTACGAGGTGACAACGCGGCTTGTGTGCGGCCGCGGCCGGCGCCTCGATAGCGTGAGATCGTCGTGACCCCGATCACCCAGCCAGAAACGCCGCGATCGCCCGCGCCACGCGCATCGGCTGGTCGTGATGCAGCATGTGGCCGGCGTCGTCGATGACGAGGCTCTTCACGTCGGCGATGACGTCGCGCCGCCGCTCGACCTCCTTCAGCGCGGTCGCCGCATCGACGTCGACGTGCTTCAGCACGTCGGTGTCGGACGCGCGCACCCACAGCACCGGACACGCGATGCGCGCCCAGCAGGCCAGCGATTCGTCGAGCCGGTAGAGCACCGGATTGACCAGCCGGTGCGCCGGATCGCCCGCCACTGCCCAGCGGCCGTCGGCCTGCGGAAGCGCCCAGTGCTGCGCCAGGAAGGCGGCGCGTTCGTCGGTCAGCCGCGGGTTGTTGCGCTTCAGGCGCCCGGCGACTTCCTGCGGGCCAGCGTAGTCGCGCAGCGAGGCGCCGGTCTTGAGCTGATCGAGCCAGTGCGCATAGCGCTCCGGCGCGCGCGACGATGCCTGGTCGCGCAGTCCAAAGCCCTCGAGATTGACCACCGCCTGCACCCGTTGCGGACGGATGCCCGCGTACAGCAGCGCGATGTTGCCGCCCATGCTGTGCCCGACCAGCACGACGCGATCCTCACCCAGGTGATCGACAATGGCGTCGAGATCGGCGAGGTAGTCGGGAAACCAGTAGCAGTCGGCTGTGGCGCGCGCCGTCAGCCCGTAGCCGCGCCAGTCGGGCGCAACCACGTGATGGCCCGGTGCGACGGCCTCGAGCGCGTCGACAACGAACTGGAACGACGCCGACACGTCCATCCAGCCATGCAGCATCAGCAGCGTCGGCGCAGCCCGGGACGGCTCGTTCCAGTGGCGCAGGTGGTAGCGCAACCCGCGAATATCGACGAACTCGGAGCGTGATTCGCGCATTGCGTTGCACCCGATGTGGCGTTCGGCGATTATAGGAACGCCGCGTCAGCCGATCGATGACCGATGGACTCCTATCGCTCGCTCTACGAATCCTTCCGCTGGAACGTGCCGGCGGAATTCAACATCGCCACCGTGTGCAGCCGGCGTTGGGCGCACGAGACTTCGCGCATCGCCCTGCACTGCGAGGACGAGGACGGCGCCACGCGTTCCTACACCTACGCGGCGCTGCAGTCGGACGCGAACCGGCTGTCGAATGCGCTGCGCGCACTGGGCGTGGCGCGCGGCGACCGGGTGGCGATCGTGCTGCCGCAGCGCGCGGAGACGGCGATCGCGCACATGGCGATCTACCAGCTCGGCGCGATCGCGATGCCGCTGTCGCTGCTGTTCGGGCCGGATGCCCTCGAATACCGGATTGCCAACAGCGACGCCGTGGCTGCCGTGGTCGATGCGTCGGCGCTGCCGGCGCTCGCGTCGGTCCGCGCGCAGTGCCCCGCGCTGAAGCACCTCATCGTGGTGGGCGATGCGAATGCCGGCGGCGATGTCCATGAGTGGAGCACGCTGCTCGGCAGCGCATCCGACCGCTTCGACTGCGTCACCACCGCGGCGAGCGATCCCGCACTGCTGATCTACACCAGCGGAACCACCGGTCAGCCCAAGGGCGCGCTGCTGCCGCACTCGGCGCTGATCGGCAACCTGCCGGGCTTCGTCGCGTCGCAGAACTGGTTCCCGCAGGCGGGCGACGTGTTCTGGTCACCGGCCGACTGGGCGTGGACCGGCGGCCTGTGGGACGCGCTGCTGCCGACGTTGTACTTCGGATTTCCCATCGTCGCGGCGCGCGGCCGCTTCGCGCCCGAGCGCGCCTTCGACATCCTGCAGCGGCATGGCGTGACCTGCACCTTCCTGTTTTCCCCACCGCGCTGAAGATGATGATGAAGACGGTGGCCGAGCCACGCCGGCACTATCGGCTGAGGCTGCGCTCGATGATGAGCGGCGGCGAGGCGGTGGGCAGCGCGGTGTACGACTGGTGCCGCGGCGAGCTCGGCGTCACGGTCAACGAGATGTTCGGGCAGACCGAGATGAACTACATCGTCGGCAACTCGCACGCCAAATGGCCGGCGCGCCCCGGCAGCATGGGCCGGCCCTACCCCGGCCATCGCGTGGCAGTGATCGATGAGGCAGGCAAGCCGCTGCCGGCCGGCGAAACCGGCGAAGTGGCGGTCAATCGCTTCGACATCCACGGCCATCGCGACCCGGTGATGTTCCTCGAATACTGGCGCAATCCCGAAGCGACGCAGCGCAAGTTCACCGGCGACTGGTCGCGCACCGGCGATCTCGCCAGCGTCGATGCCGATGGCTATCTTTGGTACCAGGGCCGCGCCGACGACGTCTTCAAGGCCGCGGGCTACCGCATCGGGCCGGGCGAGATCGAGAACTGCCTGCTGAAGCACGCGGCGGTCGCGAATGTCGCCGTCGTGCCGAAGCCCGATGCGGAGCGCGGCGCGGTGGTGAAGGCCTTCGTGGTGCTGGCGGGCGGACATCGTGGCGACGAGGCGCTGGTCGCCGAACTGCAGCAGCACGTACGCGGGCAGCTCGCGCCGTACGAGTATCCGAAGGAGATCGAGTTCATCGATGCACTGCCGATGACGACGACGGGGAAGGTGCAGCGAAGGGTGCTGCGGGAGCTGGAAGTGAAGCGGGGGAAGGAAAGCGCGAAGTAGCGCCGGGCAAGTCAAACTGGGCCCCGGCCTTCGCCGGGGCGACGAGTTCGGGAGGTACTCGGACTACGTCATCCCGGCGAAGGCCGGGATCCAATTTTCTCAGCGCACTACGTGCCTACGCCGTGCGCCTTGCGGGTGCCGGCCGCAGCGTGGCACTGGCCACCGCGGCCTTCAGGATGCGGTCGCGTTCGTCGTTGGTCGCGTCGATCAGGCGTGTCACGTAAGCAGCCGGCACGTCGCGGTAGCGGCGGCGATCCGGACGGAAGGTGATCTCGCGCCAGCCCTGCGCCAGCAGCCAGCGCCACAGGCTCTCGGACATGCCGGACTGCACCGTCATGCGCACATCGTCGCGGCAGATGCGCGCGCCGAGCGCGGGCCGGGTGCCGCTGCAACCCACGCCACGCCGCACACGAATCTTCAGCAGCGTGCGTACCCGGTCTCGGACAGGTCTGACGAAATCCACTCGGGAATCAACCTCCGGGAATGACTGTAGCCACGGAGGCCGCGCAACGAATCCCAAGAACGGGCTAGTTCGTCGGGCTACGCTCCACTGTGCGCACGGCCGGGCGCTCGGCGGCGCGATCAACGGTCGGTGTTTCGCGCGGCCGCGTCGCTTCGCGGATCGCCATCAGCAGGATCTTCTGGCGATCTTCCGGCCCGACATCGTACAACCGGTTCACCAGCGAGGTGGACAGCGCGCGGTAATGCAGGCGGTTTTCGCCGCTGCGCAGTTCGCGCCAGCCGAGCGCGCTGAACCCTGCCACATTTCGTCCGTCAGCCCGGCCTGCACCGTCATGCGCAGGCCTGCGCAGCACAGCGTCGCGCCCATGCGCGGCTTCGGACCGACCACGGGCCGCGCTGGCGCGGGCTTGCGGAAACCGAACAGATCGGTCAGTGAGGTGTTGAGGATGTCTGCAAGACTCATGCTGCCTCCACGAATGCAGCGACTGTATCGACGCCCTCGAAGCGCTTCGATCCCACGTGCCGGCGATCGCGGCAGGCCGCTAATCCGGAGGGGGTACGTCGGCTGGTCTTACACTGCAGGGCATCCCTGTCGACACCGCGCCGCGGCAAACAGACCGCACGCTCTGCCATGTCCATCTATCAGCTCGGCGACCGCAGCCCCGACATCGATCCCACGGCTTATGTGTTCGAGAGTGCGACGGTGATCGGCCGCGTGACGCTGGGCGCGCGCGTCAGCATCTGGCCGTACGCGACGCTGCGGGGCGACAACGAGCCCATCGTGCTGGGCGCCGACAGCAACGTGCAGGAAGGTTGCGTGCTGCACACCGACCCCGGCATCCCGTTGACGGTGGGCAATTTCGTCACGATCGGCCACCAGGCGGTGCTGCATGGCTGCACGATCGGCGATGGCAGTCTGATCGGCATCCAGGCGGTGATCCTCAATGGCGCGAAAGTGGGACGCAACTGCCTGGTCGGCGCCGGCGCGCTGGTCACCGAGGGCAAGGAGATCCCCGACAACTCGCTGGTGCTGGGTTCGCCCGCCAAGGTCGTGCGCACGCTCGACGAGGCCGCGATCGCGGGCATGCACCGCAATACCGCGGGCTATGCCGAACGCGGTCGGTTCTATCGCGCTGCGCTGAAGCGGATCGGCTAGCCGACACGTGGCAGACAGCCTGCTGAAATTCCTGTTCCGTGGCGCACCGGGGCGCGGCGAACTGGTGCGGATGGACGAATCCTGGCGCGCGATGACCGCGCACCACGCCGATCCGCCGCCGGTGAAGCGGCTGCTCGGCGAGATGGTCGCCGCGGCCGCCCTGCTGGCGAGCAACATCAAGTTCAATGGTGCGCTGATCATGCAGCTGCACGGTGACGGGCCGCTGAAGCTGATGGTCGTCGAATGCCAGAGCG
>JBGAIO010000092.1:0-11745 GCA_044225415.1 Burkholderiaceae bacterium
GCGGCGTCGAGTACATGGACCTGCTGGGCGATCTGCGCAAGCCCTATCACCGCAGCCGACCCGCCGGACGGGCGCTGATGCGGCTGCGCGAGATGCAGGCCTTCGAGCGCAGCGACGAGCAGCCGTTCATCCACGTCATCGACGGCGGCGTGTCCGACAACCTGGGCCTGCGCGGCGTGGTCGAAGGACTCGAAGTGATCGAAGCGAGCCCGACCTTCCGGCAGGCCGCCGGGCTGGAGCGCCTGTCGCGGATCGTGGTGATCGTCGTCAACGCGCGCTCGGCCCCGCGCACCGACTGGGGCCGCAACGAAACCCCGCCCGGCATGGTCGCGCAGATCGCGCAGTCGGCCAACGTGCCGATCGACCGCAACTCGTACGAGCTGGTGCAGGTGCTGAAGGACATGGCCGAACGCTGGGACAGCCAGCGCGACCTCACGGTCGCCCGCGAGCGCCTGGCCGGGGCCTCCGAAGCGCAGGCGCGATCCCGCATCGGGCAGGTGAGCGTGTTCACCATCGACATCAGCCTCGAGGAGATTGCCGATCCCGCCGAGCGCGACTACTACATGAACCTGCCCACGACCCTCGCGCTGCCGCCCGCGGCGATCGACCAGTTGCGCGCGGTGGCCGGACGCCTGCTGCGCGAGTCACCCGACTACCGGAAGCTCCTCGAGGATCTGCGCCGGCCGCAGCGCTGAAGCGCGCGCGGCCCCCCTACAATCGCAGCCGCGGTACAGGGGAGAGTCGAACGATGATGGCGGCCGTGTTCGCAACGATGGCGCTGGCGCTGGCCGGCGGCTGGCTCGGCTGGCGTCGGCTGTCGATCGCGTCCTTCGCCGCCAGCCTGCTGCTCGCCGTCAGCCTGTTCCTGTACGAGATCTACAGCCCCGACTACGGTTTCCGCATGCCGTGGATCCAGACGGAACTGGGAACCGGGTGGGTCCGCTCATGAGCACGACCTTTGCCGTCAGCACGCAGCGCCGGCTCGCATGGGCCAACTACTGCTACCAGCTGCTGGTGCTGCTGGTCATCGCCGGGATCCTCACCGCGGCGATGGTGCTGCAGTACGCGCAGGGCGAACTGCCCTGCCCCTTGTGCCTGATCGAGCGCCTGGCGATGTTCGGCGTGCTTCGGCATCCTGCTGGACTTCCGCCGCGGTTACTCCACCAGCACGCCGGCTTCAGCCTGCTGTCGGCGATCCTCCTGCTGGTCGTTTCGGTGCGCCAGACGCTGCTCGACATCTATCCGCGGCCGGGTCACGCCTACATCGGCAGCGCGGTGTTCGGGATCCACCTGCCGGTGTGGTCGATCGTCATCGCGTTGGCGATCCTGCTCGCGTTCGCCCTCAAGATGGCGATCGTCGGCGGCGACGAGTTCCTCGAAAGCGCGCCGCTGGCGGAGTTTCCTGCGTTGCGCAGGATCGCCGATGTGGCCGGCGCGTTCGTCATCCTGCTGTGCGTGGTCAACCTGGTGTCGGTGATCGTGCAGTGCGGCCTCGGGCAGTGCCACACCACGGGGTATCGGTTGCTGCAGTAGGTTCAGATGGGGATGTCGACGCTCGCCGGCCGCTCGAATGCCGGCTGTCGTTGACCAGACGGCTCGCGTGTACGTGATCGCTGTCTGATGCTCATCGATCAGCGTGCTGCCGACGGTGAGCCGCGCGAGCACCGTGGCCTCGCCGAGGTCGAACAGTTCGATCCCGCCGTCACGTGCAGCGACGGCGGCACCTTCGACGTCGACGACGATCTCCAGCCGCATTTCCAGCGGCGGCAGCGCACGCTCCGCCACATGGGTGGCCAGCACGACGTGCGCAGTCGATGTGATGGTGTGGCGCATGTCGACATCGACCAGCACCGGCGGGCCGCGGGTCACCGCGCTCAGTTGAACGGCCTCGCGCATCGCCGGCAGCTGCACCCACCCTTGCGACAGCACGTCCAGGATGTCGACGTCGAGCGCGCGGTTCAGCTCCGCGGCCGCGCACTCGGCGGCGAAACCCTGCAGGCGATCGCGCACCTGCGCAGAGACGGCCTTGCCTCCGATGCGCTCGCACAGCACCCACTCGATGTCGTCGCCGTCGACCTCGATCGGCGCACGCAGCCTGACCCGCTCGAGCGCTGCGATCTCCTGATCGCCCGAACGGAAGCGCCGGTCGCCTGAACGAGGCGCCCGTTCGATCGTCGTTGCGACAGGCACAAGCCACGCGGTAAAGCGGATGTCCGGCGGCGCGGCGGATTCCGACGGCCGGGCGCTCTCGCCAGTGGGCGGCATTCCGCGCAGCGGCCGGCGCCGCACCAGCAGCGCGCCGGCCAGCAGGCCGAGCGCAATGCCGGCGCCGAATATCAGCGCAGCAACGTCCGGAGATGGAAGGGGAAGCTGGCTGCGCGCGCCGGACGGATCTATCGGATCCGGAGGCGGAGGCAACTCAGGGACGGGCGGTGCGGCGGGCGCAACGCTCGCCGCGGGCGCGGGCTCAGGTGCAGGCTCGGGCAACGCTGCGGCTGCGGAAGGCTCGACCGGCGGCGTGCTCGCAGCGCCCGCAATCGACCCCTCCGATTCCGGCGGAAAGGGCGCGCTCTCCGGCGGGTCGACGGTGGCGGTTGCGGGAGTCGGAACCTGGGAAGCGACCGGCTTCGGCTTCGCGGGCGCTCGGGGTCGAGGCGCGGCCTTCACATCGCGGCACGCACCTCGGCTTCGTACGTACTCCCGCACTTCGGCCGCCACCGAGGTGCACGGCAAAGGCGGCCCTGCCACGGCCGCGGTTGCGCCGAGCAGCAGTGCTGCGTTCACCAGCCATGAAATCCTGCGTCGCTTCATGGCCCTCCGTCGGTTGCGTGCAGGAAAGGCTGCCGCAGTCTACGACCTTGGGTACCCGCCCGCGACCCAGGATCGCGTGCCGCGTTGTATCGAACAAACGCGAGCTATGACGGCCGCGTCGACCTTGCCGCCGGCCTGTCCAGCCGCGCGACGATCGCTTCGCAGCGTTGTCGGTCGCGCGCCTCGGCGACTCCGGACAGTTCGCACCAGTGCACCAGCAGCTGCACCGCGCCGCCGGTATCGCCGGGCGCCGTGCGCTTGAAGCGGTCGCGCAGCTGCTTCACCTGCACGGCCAGGCGTTCCTTCTGCAGGTCGGGGGGACTCGCAATGCCGAGCGTCAGTTCGATCTCGAGCAGCGCGTCGCGACGCAGGGCAGCGTTCTCCTCGATGGCATCGAGCAGGTCGTAGCGCGCATCTTCGTCAGCGAAGGCCTGCAGCGCCGCATCGCGCCGCGCGAGCATGCGCTTGTCCCAGTCGGCCGAGATCGGCGGCACGGCCGACCAGCGCTCCACGACGGCGGCCGAAGCCGAGGTGTCGGTGCTCTCCGCAAGCACGAGCGCATCCAGTTCCTCGCACAGCCGGTCGCGCTCGAGCAGCGCGCGCAACGCCGCGGCCTGTTCCGATCGGGCCCGCTCGCGCGCGGGCTCCTCGGCAGCAGGACGTGCGGACTCCGGGCGCGCCTCGGCCCTGCGCGGCTGCGCCTGCGCCTGTCGTTGCGCCTTTCGCTCTTCGTCCGCAGCCTTGCGCGACTCCGTGCGCGCCTCGAACACCGCATTGCACGCAGCGCGGAAACGGTCCCACAGCGCGCGCTCGTCCCGCTGCAGCAGCGACAGCGACTTCGCGTTCGCCTGCCAGCGCGCCTGCAACTCCTTCACCTGCGACGGCGTGTCGCGCTCGGCGGCCTTCGCGGCCAGTTCCTGCGCCGCGGCGATCAGCGCTTCGCGCTCCTGCCGCGCGGCCTGCCGTGCCGCCACCAGCGCATCGTGCGCAGGCGCCAGCGCCGCCTTCAGCTTCGCATCGAGCTTCTTCCACACGCCGGGCTCGACGCTGCCGAGATCGCCGCTGCGCCACTTCGTGCCGGTGTCGCGCAGGAAGTGTTCGATGGCCCGCCAGTCGCGCGGCTCGCCGAGCAGCGTCGGCGCGTGCTCGGCGGCCGACGCGATGAACTCTTCGCGTTGCTTGCGCACCTGCTTGTGCAGCGCCGCCTGCTCGGCGAAGTGGCGCGCGGCCGGTGCGTAGGCCTTCTCGCAGGCCGCATCGAAGCGGTCCCACAGCGACTTCGGCACGCCGGCGTGCTGCTCGTCGAGCTTCTTCCACTCGGCGCGCAGCGTCTTCACGTCGTTGGCCGCCTGCGCGGGTGGCAGCGCCTGCCGGACCAACGCCTCGGCGCGTTCGCACAGCTGCACGCGCGCGCCCGTCTGGCCGAACTGCTGCCAGCGCTCGAGCTCGGTGAGCTGCTGCACCACGCGGCCCAGACGCTGCACACTGGGCTTGGGCAGCAGGCCGGCGCGCGGCTTCAGCGCGCGAGCCTGGTCGGCCGCCGTGCGCGCGTCCTGCAGATGACCCTCGGCCAGCGCCTGCTCAGCCGCATGCAACGCCGTGTGCAGCAGCTGCCGTGCGGCGCTCTGCTCCTGCTGCGCGGCGCGGACGACCGCCAGGCGCCGCTGTTCGATCACCAGCAGCGCCGCTTCGAAGCGGCGTCAGCCCGGGCGTGCGGGCCGCGAGTTCGATCGCCTGCCAGCGCACGGGCAGTTCGGCGTTGTCGATCGGCGTGCCGTCGGCGAGCTGTTCGGCTTCGATCACCAGCGCCTCGGGTGAGCCGGCGGCGCAGCCTGCTCCCACTGCGCGATCTGGGCCTCGGCAGCGTCGAGCCGCGCCAGCAGTCGCGCATCGTGGCCGTCGCCGGCCTCCGCGCGCAGGGCCGTCAGTTCCAGGCGCAGGGCCGGCAACGCGCTGCCGGCCGGCGGTGCTGCAAGCGCTGCGAGCCACTCCGCAACGCGCTTCTCGAACTGCACATGGCGGCGCTGATCGGCGTTCTCGCGATCGAAGCGCTGCTGCAGCCGCCGACCGACCTCCTCCCAGCGTGTACTGCGCTGCGCGTCGTCGCCCAGCGCCAGCGACTTCCAGCGCCGGTCGAGTTCCACCGCCGCCATGACGACGGGGCCGGGCCGGTCCACCAGCGCCTCGGCCTCGGCCAGCAACGCATCGGCGGCGGTCGCGCTGTCGTCGCGCTGCGTGATCGCATCGAGCCGCCGGCGCGCCAGGCGCGCGACACCGCGGTCGCGCTCGCGCATGCCTTCCAGCAGGCGGCCCAGCAGCTCGGGCGCCTGCACGCGCTGGCGGCGGCCATGCGCAAAGCGGCATGGTCCGCACCGAGAGCCACCTCCACCAGCCGCTGCTCATCGGTGATGGCGGCCAGCGCGGCGAGTCGCTGCGCTTCGCTCGGCGTGCAGCGCAGCCTGCGTGCGCAGCGCATCGCTGCTGTCCGGTGCCGCGAGCAGGTTGCGTACGGTGTTGTCGTCCGCGGCGGCCAGCGCGCGGTAGGCGCCGTGGCGATCGCGGCGTTCACCGCCGGATCGGATTCGGTCGCCAGTGCCGCGGCCAGCACGGCTGCGTCGTTGCAGCGCGCCGCGGCGGCCACGCGCACGTCGGCCGACGCGTCGCCGCGCAGCAACTGCGCCAGTGCAGGCGCGTCGGGCGACAAAGCGGCAACGCCGAGCACGCGTTGTGCGGGATCGGCGTGTTCATGCAGCCGGGAACCGGAGAAGAGCTTGTCGAGCACGATGTCGGTACGGAAATCCAGAGTTGCGGTTGCCCTGCAGGCGCAATGGTACTGAGTCGGGCGGAATCGTTCCGCACGGCTGTCTGATCCACCGCATGCCCGGCGCACGGGTTGCGCAGGCCTTGGGGCGCGCGCGGCCCGCTAAAATGACGGGGCATGAGCAATGGCATGGAGAGAGTCTTGTCGATCGTTGAACGCCCGCAGACGCTGGGCGAAGAAATCGCGAACAGCCTGAGCCACGGCGCGGGGCTCGTTGCAGCGCTGGTGGCCGTGCCGTTCCTGCTGGTTGCCTCCAGCAAGCTGCCCGCCGCCAGCATCGTCGGCGCGTCGGTCTTCGCGGGGACGCTGCTGCTGCTCTATTTCACGTCGACGCTGTATCACGCGCTGCCGCACGGCCGCGCCAAGCGCGTGTTCATGAAGCTCGACCACGGCGCGATCTATCTCTTCATCGCCGGCAGCTACACGCCGTTCACGCTCGGCGTGCTCAATGGCGCCTGGGGCTGGACGCTGTTCGGGCTGGTGTGGGGCATGGCGGCACTCGGCATCCTGCTGAAGGCCTACGGCCGGCTGTCGCATCCGTGGCTGTCGACCGCGCTGTACCTCGCGATGGGATGGCTCGTGCTGATCGCCGTCGTGCCGCTGGTGCGCAACGTCGAACCCACAGGGGTCGCGCTGCTGGTGGCGGGCGGACTGGCCTATTCGGCCGGGTGCGTGTTCTATCTGCTCGACAACCGCGTGCGCTATGCACACGCGGTCTGGCACGTCTTCGTGGTCGCTGGCAGCGTGTTCCACTACTTCGCGGTGTTCGGCTACGCGGCCTGAGCAGCCCCGGCGAGCTTAGGGGCCGAGCGCCATCGCGCGCGGGATTAGACTCTGCCGCTCATCGGGCGACGGAGGACGCGATGCGCGCACTGAACAGGCTGCTGGGAAGTCTTGTGCTTGCCGCCACGGCAATCGGCGCCGCGCCGGTTCGCGCGGCCGGCATCGACGACGTGATCAAGGCCGGCGTGCTGCGCGTGTGCACGCCGGGCGACTACAAGCCCTTCGCGTTCCAGAAGCCCGACGGAACCTTCGAAGGCATTGACGTTGACCTGATGCAGTCGCTGGCCGCGAGCCTGGGCGTCAAGGTGGAATGGGTGAAGACGAGCTGGTCGGCCATGATGGCGGACTTCACCGGCGGCAAGTGCGACATGGCCGTGGGCGGGATCTCCGTCACGCTGGATCGCCAGAAGCGCGCCGACTTCTCGACGGCCTACATGGTCAACGGCAAGACGCCGATCGTGCGCTGCGCCGACGTGCAGAAGTTCCAGTCCGTCGCCGACATCGACAAGCCCGGCGTGAAGGTCGTCGCCAATCCCGGCGGCAGCAACGAGCGCTTCGCGAAGGCGAACTTCAAGAACGCGACGCTGACGATCCACCCGGACAACCTCACGATCTTCGACGAGGTGCTGAAGGGCAATGCCGACGTGTTCGTCACGGAGTCGGCCGAGGCCATCGTGCAGCAGCGCCAGAAGCCCGGCCTGTGCGCGGTGAATCCGGACAAGCCGCTGCAATACGGCGAGATGGCCTACCTGCTGCCGCGCGGCGATGGGCTCACCAAGGCGTACATCGACCAGTGGCTGCACCTGGCCAAGGCCACGGGCGAATACCAGCGCATCGTCGCGCGCTGGCTGTAGTTCGCGCCGCCGGGGCGGCGCCGATCTCAGGCCAGGAAGCCGAGATCTCGCGTCGTGAAGTTGCCGATGTTCGGCGACACGGTCGCAAGCGAACTGTCGGGCACACCGAACCACTTGGCGAGCGTCGCCGCGTACTGGTCCACCGACGTGGTCGGCAGCAGCCGTCCCGACCCGACGTCTTCGGCGGTCCCGGCCTGGATCTGCGGGAAGGCGCCGTAGATGCTGCCGCCCTTCACCGCGCCGCCGAGGACGAAGTGGTGCGAGCCCCAGCCGTGGTCCGAGCCGTCGCCGTTGCTGGTCAGCGTGCGGCCGAAGTCCGAGGCGGTGAAGGTCGTGACGCTGTTCGCGACGCCGAGCTCGACCGTCGCCGAGTAGAAGGCCGCGAGCGCACCGGCCAGCGTCGCGTGCAGGGTCGGCTGGTCGCGCAGCTGGAAGTCGTGCGTGTCGAATCCGCCGAGGCTCACGAAGTAGACCTGACGCGTCATGCCCAGCGCCTGCCGCACGCTGATCATGCGCGCCACCATCTTCAGCTGGTCGGCCAGCGCATTGCCGGTGGGAAACACGGTCTGCAATACCGGCGCGCTGGCCAGCGCACCGCTCAGGTCCGTGGTCGACGTGATCGAGCGCTGCGTGACGCGGTTGTATTCGTTCTCGAACAGCGTCGGCCGCGCGGCGGTGATGAGTTGCTGCAGCACCTGGCCGCCCGTGCTCGCGCCGAAGAGGCCGGCGCCGAGGCCGCCGATGGCCGTCGGTCCGCCGCTGCCGACCTGATACTGGATCACGTTCTGGCCCGACAGGAACACGGCTGAACCGCTCACCGAGACCGCGGTGAAGGTCTGCTTGGTGTTGCCGCCCAGGATCAGGTCTGCGAGGCGTCCGCCCCACCCGGTCGTCGTGCCTTCGGCGCCGGTGGACTGCCACACCGATTGCTGGTCGTTGTGCGAGAAGAGCTTCGGGGGCAGCGGCACCGCATTGTTCTGGAACTGGGTCTTGTTCGTCGGCACGAAGAGCGGCCCGACATTCGCGAGGATGGCAAGCTGGCTGCCCTGCCAGTGGCCGACCAGCGGCGCAAGCTCGTTCGGCAGCGCGAAGCTGCGTCCGCCCTGCGACGCGACGGCTCCGAGCGACGTGAGGTCGGTGCCCGCGCGCGCGATCGACGGGCGGGCATTCGTGTATGCGGCGAACTCCGCCGTGTCGAACGGAATCACCGTGTTGGTCTGGTCGTTGCCGCCGAACAGGAAGACGCAGACCAGCGCCTTGTAGTCGCTGACGCTCTGCGCGCTGGCCGCGCCCATCGCCGCCAGGTTCAGCGCGAACGGCGCCGCGGTGCCCAGCAGCGACATCCGCGAAGCGGTCTGCAGGAAGGCGCGCCGCGAGGGATCGGCCGCGCAGGCAGGCGGAAGCACTCTTTGCTTGCGATCGGTCATGGTCGCTCCCTACTTCTGCACGATGAACTCGGGCGAAGCCAGCGTCAGGTAGACGGCGAGCTTCACGCGGTTGAGCATGGCGTTGGTGGCCGTCGCGGAAATGCTGGTGACCGCGTTGACGATCGCCGAGCGCGTCGCATCGGTCATGCCGTTGGCCGTGAGCAGCAGCTTCACGCGATCGACGAGCGCGCCGGGATTGGCGGCGAGCGCGACTTCGGTGGCGTAGGCGGAGCGCACGTCCCGCCCCGTTCCCGCGCCCGTGTCCACGGCCGCGCGCATGAAGTTGAGGTAGCCGGCCACCGAGCTTTCGCCGGTGATCTGGAACTCCGGCGCGACCAGGTTCGCGGTGCTCAGCGCCGTGGCAGGCGGAACGTATCCAGGGCGGAAGAAGTTGAAGACCGACGGCGAGCGCAGCGGGTTCTGGGCGAGTGCGGTCGACGGATCAGCCACGTTGCGGATCGTGTAGTTGCCGCTCACCGAGGTCGCGCCGAAGGCGCGCGCCCAGGCCGACAGCCGCAGCACCGGCTCGCGCAGCTTGCCCCAGTTCGGCTGCTGCGCGACGCTGGCGCTGCGCGCTTCGTCATCGAGCAGCACGGCGCGGATCACCGCTTTCATGTCGCCGCGCACGCCCGCTCCGTTGTTGGCGAATACCGCGGAGACGCGCGCGACGTACGCGGCCGAAGGATTGCTCGTCACCAGCCGCTGGATCAGCTGCCGGCCGACGAAGGGACCGACGTTCGGGTGATTGAACAGCGTGTCGAGCGCGATGCGCAGCGACGTGGGTGCATCCGTGTTGGCCGCGATCGTCACGCCGAGGAAGTTCTTGACCGACGTCGAGTGATACTGCGGATAGAACTGCATCGGCGTGATGTCGCGGTCGGGATCGGCCGTTCCCCCGGAGAAGCGCGCGTTCGTCGTGTCGGGTCCCGCCCACGACCAGCCGGTGAACACGCGAGCCAGGCCCTGCACATCGGCATTGCTGTAAGTCGACACCGGCTTGCCGTTGCCGTCGAGCGCCACTGAGCCGTCGGTGTTGAGCTGATACAGACCGATCGTGAACAGCTGCATCACTTCGCGCGCATAGTTCTCGTCGGGGACGCGGCCCGTGGCCGTGTTCTCCTTCTGGTTGCGCAGCGACGACAGGTACAGGCCCATGATCGGGTGCAACGTGACCGCCTGCAGCAGCTGCCGGAAGTTGCCGAAGCAGTTGGCGCCGAGCGTGTCGAGGTAGCTCGTCAGACCCCGCGGCCGGCCGCTGACGTCCGAGTTCGATTGCGACACCACGAAGAGCTCGGTCAGCGCGAACACCATCCGCTGGCGCAGCTGGTCGGTGCCGGTGATCGCCTGCTTCCAGAACGTGTCCATCACGTAGTCGCGATAGTCGCGCTCGGGCGTGGTGGCCGGACCGGCGGCGATGACCGCTTCGAGATAGGCGCGGTGCAGCGTCTGCGGCTGCGTGAACTGGTCTTCGATCCAGGCTGCGACACCGGTCGATTGCACCGACTGCTGCATGACGTCGTTGGCGCCGAAGGTCGCCTGCGCGCGCTGGCGACCGGCATCCTGCGCGGTCGTGGGCGTGGGCGTCGGCGCGGGAGTCGGAGTCGGAGTTGGCGACGGCGTGGGCGTGGGCGTCGGCGATGGAGTGGGCGACGAGGCCTCCGGCGAACTGTCGCCGCCGCCGCAGGCAGCGAGCGCTGCCGTGGACAGCAGCGCCGCCATCGCCGTGCGCGGAGCCTGCACCGGCATCGGGGTTGGCTCTGTCGTGCGTTCGACCGCGTCGGCTGCCTCCGGGGCAGCCACTTCCGATCTCGTTTCCATCCGGTTCCCCCTCCGGTCGACAGCCTTGACTGTGCCAGCAGTGGAATGATGCCTACAAGGCGGGAAACACGCGGTTACGTTTGGGGTCGGATCGACGGACTAGCGCGCCGCGTGTGTCAGCCGCGCACGAAGTCCAGCCAGTGCAGCGCAACGGCGACCACGTGTGCAATGAAGAGTCCCACGAACACGCGCGCCGCGAGAATGTGATGGCCGCGCCATACGATGGCGCCGTCGCCGCCCTGCGCCACGTACCACAGCGCGCCTGTCGCGGCCGTGGCCACCAGCGCGAGCAGCAGCAGCCCTTCGATCGCCGCGAACAGTCCGCCGCCCTCGCTGCCGGGCCGTTTCAGCCGCGCGAGGTCCTTCAGGTCGGCTGCGATCTGCGTGAAATTGCCGGCGAGCCACGGGTAGTACTGCCGCCAGCGTCCGGCGTGCACGTTCGCATACAGGTGCAGCAACCCGAGCGGCAGCATCGCGAACCCGAGCACGACGTGGCTGAGGTTGATGAAGCCGGGCGACGCGGGCACGTCCATGAACAGCGCGACCCACGGACTCGTGGCGATGAGCCACGTGCCGACGATCGCGAGCAGCAGGTGTGCGCTGGCCCAGCCGCGCTCGAGCCAGCGATGCAGTCCCATCAGGCGGCGACCGGGGCCGGAGCCGGAATCGGGTTCGACAGCGGCGCAGCCTCGGTCATCGCGGCCACGCGCGCGGCAAAGCGTTCGACTTCCTTCCAGTCGGTGAACTGCACCTTCGTGGAGAAGTCCGTCGGACCTTTGTTCAGCCACATGACGAACCGCATCATGTGCTTGTCGATCGGGCTGTAGCGCGAATAGTCGAGTTCGCCGGCGAACACCGCGAGCATCTTCGGCTTCCACGGGATCTGCGTCAGCAGTCGCTGCAGGTAGGTGTTGGTCTCCGGCGTATTGCGGTTCGGCTTGCGCGCCACCAGGTTCACCGAGAACAGCGCCGACGGCCGGCTCTCCAGCAGCGACTGGTACTTGCGGATGAACTCGATCACTGTCGGCTGATGCTTGCCGTGCTTGACGCTGGCGCCGATCACGATGGCGTCGTAGGTCGCCGGATCCACGCTGTTGTCAGCCAGCGCCGCGACGTCGACGGTGCGGCCCTGCTGGCGCAGGATGGCCTGGATGCGTTCGCAGATGGTGCGCGACAGGCCGTAAACGGTGGAATACAGCAGCAGTGTCCTGGCCATGGGACTCCCGGCGAT
>JBGAIO010000093.1:0-10209 GCA_044225415.1 Burkholderiaceae bacterium
GCGCTGGGCACGGTCGCCGACGTCGTGCGGCTCGATCGCAACAACCGCGTGCTGGTGGCGCAGGGCCTGCAGCGCATCGCCAGCGGACGGCTGCACGCCGGCATCGCGGCGCTGTTCCAGGTGGCTGGTCGCGATGCGCGCGCGGCGAAGGCCGCCGACCTGGGATTCGCCATCGGCCCGCGCATCAACGCGGCGGGCCGCCTGAACGACATGACGCTCGGCATCGAGTGCCTGACCACCGACAGCTTCGAGCGCGCGCTGCAGCTCGCGCGCCAGCTCGATGAGCTGAACCGCGAGCGCCGCGAGATCGAGGCCACCATGCAGTTCGATGCGCTGGCCGGGATTGACGCTTCGCAGGTCGAAAAGCGCAGCACGCTGTGCCTGTTTGAATCGACGTGGCACCAGGGCGTGGTCGGGCTGGTCGCCTCACGCGTGAAGGAGAAGTTCCACCGCCCGACGGTGGCGTTCGCGCCCGCCGACAATGAAGGCCGCGAACTGCGCGGCTCGGGCCGCTCGATCGACGGCGTGCACCTGCGCGACACGCTCGACCTGGTCACCAAGCAGGCACCACAGCTGATCAGCCGCTTCGGCGGCCACGCGATGGCCGCGGGGCTGAGCCTGGCCCGTGAACACTACGAAGGCTTCCGCGCGGCCTTCGAAGACGCCACGCGCGCGTCGACCGATCCCGCGATCTTCCGCCGCAGCGTGGCCACCGATGGCCGACTGCGCGCGAGCGAGCTCGACATCCCGCTGGTCGAGGCCATCGATGCGCACGTCTGGGGCCAGGGCTTCCCGGCGCCGCTGTTCGAGGCAGAGTTCGACGTGCTCGAGCAGCGGCTGGTCAAGGATCGTCACCTGAAGCTGGTCCTCGGGCTCGATGGCCAGCGCTTCCAGGGCATCTGGTTCCGCCGCACCGAGGCCGTGCCCGCGAATATTCACGTGGCGTTCCGGCCGATCATCGACGAATATGGCGGGCTGCGGCGCCTGTCGCTGTGCGTGGAGCACGCCAGCGATACTTGAAGCGTCGGTTCAATCACGGGGGAAGTCCACCATGAAGAAGTTGCTTGCAGGCGTTGCCGTACTGCTGTCCGTCGCGGGCTGCAGCCAGTTCAACATCGGCCGCTCGGCGATGAACCCGCAGTTTCCGCAGGTCTCGGTCGTGGGCGACCGCTACATCGTCATCGACCAGGAACCGATCGTCACGCAGCGCGGCGCGACCGTCACGTGGCAGCTGCCCGAGGGCAAGATCGCCTTCGACCGTGAACGCGGCATCACCGTCGATGCGCTGGTCAAGACGCTGGCGCGTCCCGGCTCGAAGCCGCAGGAGGTGACGCCAGCCGCGCAGCGGGTCAAGGTCGAGCGCGGCCTGTTCCCGTGCAGCGCACGCAGCGAGCGTGAATTCGCCTGCGTGGTGCCGCGCGACGCAAAGGCCGGCCAGTACGCCTACACGGTGCGGGTCAGGTCGCCGGCTGGCGAGCTGATCCTGGACCCGACGATCATCGTCGAGGAGTAGCGCCACCGAGCCACGCGCGCGCGTCCGCGAGCGTGGCGTCCGCATCCGTCGCTGCGCGCGGGTCCGCGCCTGCGCGCAGCCGCTCCACGTAAGGCTCCAGGAACGCCTGGTCGGCGGGATCGCGCTGCAGGCCGCTGGCATGGGCCTGTGCCTCTGCACAGCCGAAGTAGCGATGGGCGGCATCCGCATCGCCCGCCAGCAGCGCAATGACGGCGGACACCTCCAGCGCGCTCTGCACGGCGATCGTCGAGCCAATGCGTCCCCCAAGGTCGATCGCTTCAGCCAACTGCACCCGCGCTTTGCCGATTTCGCCCTGTTCAACAGCGACCATGGCGAGATTGAGCAACGCAATCGCCGCGGTGTTGTCGTTTCCAGAGTCGCGCCCCTGTGCAAGCACACGCTCGAAGAGTTCGCGTGCCGCGACGAAGCGGCCACCGATGCGGTGCAGCTGTGCCAGCGAGTTCCACAGTGCTGCGCGCTGCTGCGGCTTGGCGATGGTTTCGGCCTTCTCCACCGCCTCGTGCAGGTAACGGCCGGCCGCCTCGACCTGGCCACGACCCAGCAGGCTCATGCCGAGCGCCTGCAGCACGATCAGCAGCCGCAGCGAGTCGCCGGACCGGCGCAGGGTCGATAACGCCTGTTCGAGGTAGCCCTGCGCCTCTTCGTAGCGACCCATGAAGTAGCACAGCGTGCCCGCATCGATCAGTGCACGCAGATGCCGGTCGCCGCGTTCGTCCGCGCCGGGCCGCGCCAGCGCCTCCGACGTCAGTTTCAGCCCGACGGAGAGCTGCCCGCGCAGGGTCCAGTAGGCGCGCGTCGCCGCCGACAGGCGCAGCCCGAACTCGTCGCCGTCGGCCATGCTGTCGCACCAGGCGCTCGCCGCCAGGAGGTTGTCACGCTCGGCGTCCATCTGCTCGAGCCAGCGCCCCTGCTCCGGCCCGTTGAGCTGTTCGCGCGCGTTCTCGGCAAACCCGACGAAGTGCGCCAGGTGCCGGTCGCGTGCCGGGCCGATCTCGCCGGATTCCTCCGCACGTTCCTGCGCGTACTGCTTGACGGTGTCCAGCATGCGATAGCGCCCGCTGTCGGCTTCCATCACGATCAGCGACTTCTCGACCAGGCTCGCCTGCAGGTCGAGCACGTCGAAGGCGCCGAGCTCGCCGTCGCCGCCGACGGACTCGGCCGCTTCCAGCGTCCAGCCTCCTGAGAACACGCTGAGCCGCTCGAACAGCAGCCGCTCGCGGCCGTTGAGCAGGTCGTAGCTCCAGTCGATCAGCGCGCGCAGCGTGCGCTGCCGCGGCAGTACGGTCTGGTCGCCGGTGACCAGCAGCCGGAAGCGCTCGGTCAGTCGCGCCGCGATCGACTCCGGCGACAGCGCGCGCATGCGCGCGGCCGCCAGTTCGATCGCCAGCGGAATGCCGTCGAGCCGCCGGCAGATGGTGACGATGGCCGGCGCGTTCTTCGCCGTCAGGCGGAACGACGGTTGTGTTGCCTGTGAGCGCTCGGTGAACAGGCGCACCGCTTCGTGCTGCGGAAGCGCATCGGGAAAGGCGGCGTCGCGCATGTCCGGAATCGCCAGCGGCGGCAGGTGGTACACGGTTTCGCCGGCTACCTGCAGCACGTCGCGCGAGGTCGCGAGGATCTTCACGCGTGCGCCGGCCCGCAGCAGCTGCTTCGTGAGATCTGCGCAGGCTCGGATCAGGTGCTCGCAGTTGTCGAGCACCAGCAGCAGCTGGCGCTCGGCGATGAAGGCGAGCAGCGCCTGCGCGAGCGGCAGCGATGCGTCCTCCTTCACGCCGAGCACCGACGCCACCGCGCGCGTGACCTCCTCCGCGTCGGTCAGCGCGGCCAGCTCCACCAGCCACACGCCGTCCGGATATTCGTCGAGCACTTCGGCGGCGAGCTGCACCGACAGCCGCGACTTGCCGATGCCGCCCATCGCCTGCAGCGTCACCAGTCGATTCGTCGCGAGCAGCGCACGGATCTCGCGCATTTCCCGCTCGCGCCCGATGAAGGAATTGAGCTGCTGCGGCAGGTTGTTGGGCGTGCTGGCCAGCGTGCGCAGCGCCGGGAAGTCCGCGCGCAGCTGCGGATGCACGACCTGGAACAGATGTTCGGCGCCGGTCAGGTCGCGCAGCCGCACCGCGCCGAGGTCGCGCAGCACGGCCGCGTCGGGCAGGCGCTGCGCAACCCGCTCGGCCACGGCCTGCGACACCAGGATCTGCCCGCCGTGCGCGGCGTCCATGATGCGCGCCGCGCGATTGACCGCCGGACCGTAGAAGTCGTTATCGCGGAGCTGCGCTTCGCCGAGGTGCAGGCCGCAGCGCACGCGCAGCGGCAGCGCGTCCTGTGCGTCGTCCGCCAGGGCCTGCTGCAGATCGATGACCGCGGCCAGCGCATCGGCCGGATCGTCGAAGGCAGCGTGCAGGCCGTCGCCGGTCATCTTGACGACGGTGCCCCGATGCCGCTCCACGACCTCGCGCGACACCGCGTCGTGGCGGGCCAGTGCCGGCGCCGCGCGCTGCGGATCGGTTTCCCACAGCCGCGTGCTGCCCTCGATGTCCGAGAACAGGTAGGTCTTCTGTGGGGCGGGTTCGTTCATGGGGCGGGTACAGCGGCCAGCGCCCGCATGTTACGTGGGCCGGGAAACGCTGCATCCCGAACCGGCGCGCGTCGGTCTTCGTCGGCCTTCTTATAATCGCGCGTTTCAGCGGCCGATGTGGCCGCATGCAAGGAACACCTCCATGGAAGCAGAGCGTATCAACCAGATCGAAGGCACGGTGGCCGACCTGCGGGGCCGGCTGGCCGAGCTGCGGAGGTATCTTTGACGTAGAGGTCAAGGAAGCGCGGCTGACGGAGATCAATCGCGCACTCGAAGACCCGAAGGTCTGGGACGACCCGAAGCGCGCGCAGGAGCTCGGCCGCGAGAAGAAGACGCTCGACGCCGTGGTGGAGAAAATGCGCGCGCTGACGGCGGGCCTGCACGACGCTGGCGAGCTGTGGGACATGGCGCGCGCCGACGACGACGACGCGACGCTGGGATCGGTCGAAGCCGACGTCGGGGATCTGGCGAAGCAGGTCGCCGATCTCGAGTTCCAGCGCATGTTCAACAACCCGCTGGATCCGAACAACTGCTTCATCGAGATCCAGGCCGGCGCCGGCGGCACCGAGGCGCAGGACTGGGCCGGCATGCTGGAACGCATGTACCTGCGCTACGCCGAGCGGCGCGGCTACAAGCCCGAGCTGCTCGACGAGACCGAGGCCGAAGTGGCCGGCATCAAGGGCGCGACCATCAAGGTGAGCGGCGAGTACGCCTACGGCATGCTGCGCACCGAGACCGGCATCCACCGGCTGGTGCGCAAGTCGCCGTTCGATTCCAACGCGCGCCGTCACACATCGTTTGCCAGCGTGTTCGTCTATCCGGAAGTCGATGAATCGGTCGAGGTGGAAATCAATCCGGCCGACCTGCGCATCGACGTCTATCGCGCGTCGGGCGCGGGCGGCCAGCACGTGAACAAGACGGAATCGGCCGTGCGCATCACGCACCTGCCGACCAACATCGTCGTGCAGAGCCAGAACGACCGTTCGCAGCACCGCAACCGTGCCGAAGCGATGGCGATGTTGAAGTCACGGCTGTACGAGCTGGAGATCCGCAAGCGCCAGGCCGAGCAGAACAAGCTCGAGGAATCCAAGACCGACATCGGCTGGGGCCACCAGATCCGCTCGTACGTGCTCGACCAGTCGCGCATCAAGGATCTGCGCACCAACGTGGAGATCGGCAATACGCAGGCCGTGCTCGACGGCGACCTGGACGACTTCATCCAGGCCAGCCTGAAACAGGGCGTGTAGCGCAAGCGAACAACGGGACCGACATGACCAGGCGTCTCTATATCCTGACCGGCGCAGGGCGTGTAACGAAATCGAAGAAGGCAGAAGCGAAGGAAGCGGAAAGAGCGACATGACGAAGCGTCTCTACATCCTGACCGGCGCATCGCGCGGCATGGGCGCGGCCATGGCTGCACAGCTGCTGGCCCCCGACGTGCATCTGCTGACGCTGTCGCGGCATCCCGTGGCGGCGCTGCAGGCCGATGCCGACGCCGCGGGCGCAACGCTGGAACAGTGGGCCATCGACGTCGGCCACGACGTCGGCGCATCGGCGCGGCTGGAAACATGGCTGCACCAGCACCGCCCGCAGCAGTACACGGCCGCCGTGCTGATCAACAATGCCGGCATCATCGGCCGCGTCGGTTCGCTGACGGAATCGGACGCGGAAGGCATCGCCGCGGTGCTGCGCGTGAATCTCGAGGCGCCGATGCTGCTGACCGCGGCATTCCTGCGTGCCACGCGCGCCTGGGCCATCGACAAGCGCGTGCTCAACATCTCGTCGGGCGCAGCGCAGCGGCCCATCGCCGGCTGGGCCAGCTACTGCGCCAGCAAGGCCGGCCTCGACATGTTCACGCGCACCACCGTGCAGGACGAGGCCCTGCTCGACAATCCGGCTCGTCTCGTGTCGCTGGCACCGGGCGTGATCGACACCGACATGCAGGCGCAGTTGCGCGCCTCCGACGCGGCCGGCTTTCCGGACCATGCGCGCTTCGTTGGCTTCCACTCCGCCGGCGAACTGGTCTCGCCCGACGAAGCCGCGCGGCGCGTGCTGGCCTACCTCGCGCGACCCGACTTCGGCGCCGAGCCGGTCGCACGCATCCACTCCTGAGTTTCTCCGCTCCCATCATGAACGAACCCGTTGCCGCGCCCGCCCTCGACGAGAACCAGATCATCGCCGAGCGTCGCGCCAAGCTCGCGGCGATCCGCGCGCAGGGCCCGGCGTTTCCGAACGACTTCGCGCGCACGCACCTGGCCGGCGACCTGCGCGGCCAGTACGACGCGCTCGACCGCGACGCGCTGGAAGCCGCCAATGTGCAGGTCGCGGTCGCCGGCCGCATGATGCTCAAGCGCGTGATGGGCAAGGTGGCCTTTGCCACCGTGCAGGACGGCAGCGGCCGCATCCAGTTCTTCGTCGCGCGCGACGATGCGGGCGTAGCGGCGCTGGAGGACTTCAAGCGCTGGGACATCGGCGACCTGGTCGCCGCGCGCGGGCAGCTCTTCAAGACGCAGAAGGGCGAGCTGTCGGTGCGCGTGAAGGAACTGCGCCTGCTCGCCAAGTCGCTGCGGCCCCTGCCCGACAAGTTCCACGGGCTGGAGGACCGCGAGCAGCGCTATCGCCAGCGCTACGTCGACCTGATGATGAACGAGGACACGCGTGCTGCGTTCGTCACGCGCAGCCGCGCCATTGCCGCGATGCGCGACTTCATGGTCGCCGAGCGCTTCCTCGAAGTCGAAACGCCGATGCTGCAGGTGATCCCCGGCGGCGCGGCAGCCAAGCCCTTCGTCACGCACCACAACGCGCTCGACCTGGCGATGTACCTGCGCATCGCGCCGGAGCTGTACCTGAAGCGGCTGGTGGTCGGCGGCTTCGAGCGCGTGTTCGAGATCAACCGCAACTTCCGCAACGAAGGTGTGAGCCCGCGGCACAACCCCGAGTTCACGATGATGGAGTTCTACGCGGCGTACCAGGACTACCACTGGCTGATGGACTTCACCGAGCGGCTGCTGCGTCACGTGGCGATCGCCGCGACGGGGTCGGCGACGCTGAACTACCAGGGCCAGGTCATCGACCTGGCGATGCCCTTTGCGCGCATGACGACGGTCGATGCGATCAAGGCCTATTCGCCCGAGACGCCGACCGCCCTGCTCGGCGACCGCGACGCGCTGCACCGCGCCCTGCGCGCGCGCGGCAGCACGCACTCCGAGGAAGCCGGCCTCGGCGCGCTGCAGCTGGCGATGTTCGAGGAAGTGGCCGAGGCGAAACTCCAGCAGCCGACCTACATCGTCGACTACCCGATCGAAGTTTCGCCGCTGGCGCGCGCCTCGGACACGCGGCCGGGCATCACCGAACGCTTCGAACTGTTCATCGCGGGCCGCGAGACCGCCAACGGCTTCTCCGAGCTGAACGATCCCGAAGACCAGGCCGCGCGCTTCAACGACCAGGCGAAGGCCAAGGCCGCGGGCGACGAGGAAGCGATGTACTACGACGCCGACTACGTGCGCGCGCTGGAGTACGGCATGCCGCCGGCCGCGGGCTGCGGCATCGGCGTCGACCGGCTGATCATGCTGCTGACCGACGCACCGAGCATTCGCGACGTGATCCTGTTTCCGCACATGCGGCCGGAGACGTAAGTCATGGAAACAGCGCGCCTGCACCGGCTGCAGAAGCGGCTGCAGGCGCGTGCGCAGTCTGATATTGCGAACAGCCTGATCACGCTGCGCATGAGCGGTGCCGGCATCGGCTACGTGCAGCGCGACGTCGCCGACCTGCTGGTGCGGGACTGCGCGGGCTACTCGTGGTCGGGCGACACCCTGCAGGCCGACGGCGGCGACACCATCGAGTCCCGCAGTGCACTCATGGCACGCGCGGCGCTGCTGCTGCGCGAGCGCGGCGAGCTGCGCGGCTGGCGTGACGAACTGCTCGCGGTGCGCGCCGGTGCGGGTCCGGAGTACCTGGCGGTGATCGAACGCGCCGCCTGCCGCCCGCTGGGCATCACCACCATCGCCGTGCACCTGAACGCGTGGGCCGACACCGACACGATGTTCGTCGCGCGCCGTTCGTCGCACAAGGCCATCGATCCCGGCCTGTGGGACAACCTGGTCGGCGGCATGGTGCCCGCCGGCGAGACCATCCGAGACGCGCTGGCGCGCGAGGCGCTGGAAGAAGCAGGCCTCGACCTGGCCGGCCTCGAACTGCAGCCCGGCAGCAAGCTGCACGTGCGCCGCGCCGTGCCCGAGGGCTACCAGTCCGAAGTGATCCGCGTGTTCGACGCGACGCTGCCGCACAGCGTAGCGCTGCAGAACCGGGACGGTGAGGTCGCTGCGATCGAACGACGCGGCATCGACGAGGTCATCACCGCCATCGAGCGGGACGAGTTCACGCTGGAAGCGGCGCTGGTGGCGCTGGACAGTCTTCTGAGGCGCAGGTAGTTCCCGAGGACTTGCTAGCCTGGAACTAGGCGGTGCCGTTCATGTGCAGCACCAGCCCTCGATACACCGCCGTGTGTCCGGGCGTCGGAACTCCCAATTCATGTCCCAGGCCGTGCACCCGTCCGCTCAGCCACTGCAACTCCAGCCGGTTGCCGCGCTCCAGGTCTTCTGCCATCGAGGATCGGAACGATGGAGGCATGGCTGCAAGTTTGGTCATCACTTCGGTGGCGAGACCCGGGCGCAATGCAATGCCGCGTGCTGACGCAACCGCTATCGCCTCGTCGACCAGTTGGCGCTGAAATGCGTGAGTTTCAGGATTGGCCAGGATTGCCCCCATTCGTGCGCGCAACAACGACGTGGCGCCGGAAAGGGAGGCCAGCGCGATGAACTTCTCCCAGAGTATGTTCGTAGCGCTGTCGGTGAGCTTCAGCTCGAGGCCGGACAGGCTCTCGGCCGCCTCGGCCAGAGAGCCCATGACCCCGTCACCGCCCGCTGCGTCGGCGACCAGCAGGTTCAAGCCACCGGGAGAGCGGATCACGCCAGGCCGCTCGATAACCGCCGAGACGTAGATGACACCGCCAAGCACAAGCGCTTCCGAACTCAGCTGCCCCCGGATCATTTCGACGCTGTCGATGCCGTTCTGTAAAGTCAGGACGCGTGTTTGTTTACCAAGCAGCGGCACCATGCTGCGCACGGCCTCCTCGGTGTCGAAGAGTTTGACCGAGAAGATGACCAGATCCACCGGGCCGACACTGGCCGGGTCATCGGTGGCAACTACACGCGGCAGGTACAACGGCCGCATTGGATGCTCGATGCGTAACCCCTGGGTGCGTAACGCCGCCAGGTGCGCTCCGCGTGCGATGAAGACAGTCTGCACTCCTGCTTGCTGGAGCCACGCGCCGACATAGCCGCCGACGCCTCCAGAACCCATGATTGCAATGCGCATGTCGATGAATTCAATCCGTTGAGGCTGGCTGTCGAAATGGCTGAACGGTGGAAACGTGGAGCCTACAACACGCCCGGCACCGGGATCATCATCACCGACAGCCCGCTCGCTGCCGGCTGCGGCCAGCGCGCGAGCATCGACCACACGACATGGCAGAACGCGATGACCATCACCCTGTTGTAGACGATCGAACCCCATTCGAGCTTCAGGCAAACCGGACTGCTTCCTTGCGGTGTCAGCGCGGATCTCCGCCTGCACCTGCGGCAGGTCGACGGCGTGCATGACGGGTTTCGCCCCGTGAAGCCAGCTCAGACTTCGGAACACGGACCCGCCCGCAGAAAGGGCCGCGCGCTCCCGCCACCGGTGCCGGGTCAGGATCGCCTCGCCGCCGTCCGATATCGGACAAGGAATCAGTGGCCCCGGCCCGGCCGTTCGGCTAGATTGCAGCCGTCGAGCAAGGAGGCGCCATGCGCCCACTCGAAGGTCCGCTGTCCCCCACCGAGCGCATCGTCACGCTGGACGTAGTGCGCGGCTTCGCGCTGCTCGGCATCCTGATCATGAACATGCCGGGCTTCGCCAACTCGTTCTTCGCCGAGGCCGATGGCTCGTTCCTGTGGAACGGCCCGATCGACCGGGCGGCGGAAGTGGTGCGCGACATGCTGTTCTCGGGCAAGTTCAACAGCATGTTCAGCCTGCTGTTCGGCATCGGCTTCACGAT
>JBGAIO010000094.1:0-10244 GCA_044225415.1 Burkholderiaceae bacterium
GGAACTTCGGATTGGTCACCTGCGCGAGGTCGCGCTCCATCTGGCCGAACGCGGTGAGCAGCGCACGGACGTCGTCGGCCTCGGGTTCGAGGCGCTCGCGCGTGTGCACCAGCGAATCGAGTCCGCGCCACGCGATCAGCGACACGACCGCCAGCACGCTGATCGCGACCAGCAGTTCGAGCAGCGTGAAGCCGCCAGACCTCGGTGAACGGGTGGGCACGCTCATTGGTTGGTGGGCATGATCGACATCAGTTCGGCCAGCGTCCGGTTCTCGCCGTCCGGCAGGGCGCGCAGCACGCGCACTTCCACGCGCCGGAAGAACGGGTTGGGCGTCGACTTCACGGCCTGTATGCACTGGAACTTCACGCCGCCCTGTTCGCATTCCAGCGTGTTCTCGCCCAGCGAAAGCCGCTCGCGTGCCAGCCGCAGCTCGAGCAGGCGGTTCTCTGCCGTCATCAGCGCCAGCATCTTCTCGCGCGTGTACGCGGCGCTGTCGGTGAGCGACAGCGCGCCGCGCATCGCCGACGCCAGCGCCACGCCGATGATGACCAGTGCCACCAGCACTTCCAGCAGCGTGAAGCCGCGCGCGTTGCGATGTCGCACGGTGTTTGGCGTCGACGTCATTGCACCACCGTCGCGTGGCCCGTCTCGTCGAAGTCGAGGCGCACCGTCGCCTGCTCGTTCGACAGTTCCAGCGACCAGCGCGGCTGGATCCATTCGCGTGCGATCGCCATCTTCACCGGCGGTGCGCCGGGGCCGAGCAGGATCTGCGCAGGCTGCGGTCCGCCACCGTCCTGCACCGCGAGCCGCGTGAGCGGCGTTTCCCACGTGCGCTCGCGCAGCAGGTCGTCGCCGGTCAGCAGCTGGCGCTCGCCGCCCACCTCGGCGATGAAGCGATAGCCGCGCAGGTCGGCCTCCCACACCAGCGGCAGCTGGCGGATGCGCGCCTCGTCCGCGGCGAGCGTCATCAACTGGCCGATGCGCTGCGCTTCGCGCAGCAGCTTCTGGCGTGGATCCGGCGTGACGCTGATGCTCACCATCGAGATCAGCAGGCCGGCCAGCACCAGCACCACCAGCATCTCGATCAGCGTGAAACCCGCGCGCTTCGTGGCGCACGGACGCCGCGTCGGGATCAACCCGGGAACGGATGAGGAGGTCGGCGCGGACATGGCGAGCGCATGCGAAGTGCGGCGCGCTGCGCGGCGCCGCGTCCTACAGCTGCCAGGACCCGATGTCGGCGTCGGTGTTCTCGCCGCCCGACTGGCCGTCGGCCCCGAAGCTGAACACGTCGATCTCGCCGCGCAGGCCCGGATTCAGGTACTGGTACGGATGGCCCCACGGATCCTTCGGCACCGCGTTGCGCTCGAGGTAGCCGCCGGTCTTCCAGTTGTTCGGGATCGGCTCGACGGTGGGCTTGGTGAGCAGCGCCTGCAGCCCCTGCTCGGTCGTCGGATAGCGCCCGTTGTCCAGGCGGTACAGCTTCAGCGCCTGCATCACCGAGGCGATGTCCTGCTTGGCGGCGGCGATGCGTGCGTCGTCGGTGCGACCGACCACGCGCGGCACGATCAGCGCCGCGAGGATGCCGAGGATCGTGATCACGACCATGATCTCGATCAGCGTGAAACCACGCGAGCGCGACGCACGCGCGGCGCGGGCAGAAAATGGCGTGTTCATCGTGCTCATGTCACCACGGGGCCGTTGGCCGAAAAACCTGAAGTTGCGCGTCGAAGGCCTTGAAGTTCCAGCGTTTTGCGCACAGAGGAGATAGCGCCGCGGAGTGTAACAACGCAACGTTGCCGAACCACCCGCGCCGGATCAAGGAAAGCCCCTTTTACGCGTGATCGCCGCACGCGGGCTAATGCGAGGGGATGAGCCTGCACATAGTTGCGGCCATTCGCTCGGCGGCAAGCCGCGAATTAGGCGGACACTTCATGCCGTTGCGCAAAGTCCGCGGCCCCGTGCATGGCTATGATCGCGCCTGCCGGGCTTCGTTCCGGCGCGTTTCGGCAATTCATCCATGCTGAAGAAAATCGCGCGCGCTGCGCTGCACCTCGTCTTCTTTGCCTTCGTCGTGGCGATCGCCGGCTACTGGGCGGTGCGTATCTTCACGCCCGCGCCGACGGCCGCTCCGCCGCCCCTGCCACCGCCGCCGCTGCGCGATCCGGACCCGATCGCTGCCGCGCGCATGTTCGGCAAGGTAGAGACTGCCCAGGTGGCGGTCGCCTCCAACATCACCGCGATGGGAACGTTCTCGGCCGGCAAGGACTCGAGCGCGGTGCTGATCGTGGATGGCAAGCCGCCGCGCGTGTTCCTCGTCGGGCAGGAAGTGGTTCCGGGAACACGCCTGAAGGACATCGGCACCGAGGTCATCGTGCTGGAAACCGCCAGCGGCAGCCAGGAAGTGCGCCTGCCGCCACGCCCCGCGGTGGCCGCCAGCAGTGGCCCGCTGCAGCAGGGCTACACGCGCGAAGGCAATACGCTGACGGCGCCAAGCAGCGGGGCTGCTCCCGCGCCGGCGCCGCGTGCTGCTCCGATACCGGCGCCGCCGCCGCAGATGTCGGCCCCGCCACCGCCCGCGCCGCCGGTGCAGACCGCACCGCCGCCGCCGCCGCCGTCGGGCGCGCCGGCGCAGTCCTGATCTGCATTGCTCACGCCGGCAGTTGTTTGCCGTCGGCGTTGCTCCGGTAAGCAAAGGTAAGACCCTTCGCCAGCGACGCCGTGCGCGCGTTCAATGGACGCTCCGATAGTCCTCACCCGGAGTAACCGATGAAAGTCCGCACTGCCCTCCGCGTCGCCCTGGCGGCGACGATTGCCGCCACGGCGGCTCCACTGTTCGCTGCATCGTCCACCGATTCCGCGAATCCCGGCTACCGGCAACTCGACGCCAATGGCGACGGCCAGATCTCGCGCGAAGAAGCGCAGAAATCGCCGAAGCTGTCGTCGTCCTTCGATCAACTCGACACGAACAAGGACGGCCAGTTGTCGCGCGACGAGTTGCGCGCCGGCCGCGCGCAGCACAACAGTGGCAAGCGCGCCGCGCTCGACGTCAACCATGACGGTCAGATCTCGCGCGACGAGGCGAAGTCCGCGCCGCGCCTGGCGCAGAACTTCGACGCGATCGATACCAACAAGGACGGGCAGCTGTCGCGCGAGGAGATGTCAGCCTGGCACAAGGCGCACCCGCGTCCGCAGGCATCGCAGCCTGCGCAACCGGCGCAGCCCGTCAAGCCCTGAACCGCGGACGGGCCGAGCGAATCCGGCGGCGTCAGCCCGCCGCCGGATTCGGGGGATGGCTTCGTTCGCCGGGCAAACGATCGGTCAGTGTCAGCGTCGGCATCGACGCGACGCGCTCATAGATCGGCGTGAAGTCGGGCGCGGTCGCGTCGAAGAGCTGCGCGAAGGTGTCGACGACGAAATAGGTCGGCTGGTAGTCGTCGATGCGGTAAGGCGTGCGCAGCACCCGCTGCAGATCGAAGGGCAGCCGTTGCGGCTGCATCGACGTCAGTGAATACGCGGTCTCCCCGGCCGACGACAGGATGCCCGCGCCGTAGGCGCGCAGCCCGCGCGGCGTGGCGATCAGTCCGAATTCGACCGTGTACCAGTACAGCCGCGCGAGCAGCGCCAGCGCCTGCAGCCCCTGCGCCTTGAGGCCGCCCGCGCCGAAGGCCTGCATGTAGTCGGCGAACACCGGGTTGAACAGCAGCGGCACGTGCCCGTACAGGTCGTGGAAGACATCGGGCTCGACGATGTAGTCGAACTCGCTCGCTTCGCGCAGCCACACCGTCACCGGAAAACGGCGGTTCGCCAGCAGTTCGAAGAACGCGTGCTCGGGAATCAGGCCGGGCACCGCGACGACTTCCCAGCGCGTCGCACGACGCAGCCGGTCGCTGATCACGTCGAAGCGCGGAATGCCCGCGGCGCGCTCGCTCGCCAGCTGCGGCAGCGCGTGCAGGAATTCGTCGCACGCATGCCCCGGCATCTGCTTCAGCTGCCGCGCCATCAGTCGGTCGTAGAGCGTGTGCTGGTCGGGCGTGTAGTGCGACCATTGCTGCTCACACGTGTAGTCGGCGCGCGCGACCGAGTAGTCGCCGCGCGGCGGCCGCGTGCTGCTGCCGTAGGTCGCGGGTGCGACGGCCATGGAAAGGCTCAGCTTGAAACTGCCGGACTCAGCACGCCCCGGCGGATCTGGTCGAGCTCGATCGACTCGAACAGCGCGCGGAAGTTGCCCTCGCCGAAGCCCTCGTCGCCCTTGCGCTGGATCAGTTCGAAGAAGATCGGCCCGATCACCGTCTGCGTGAAGATCTGCAGCAGCAGTTCGTTGGGCGCACCCTGGTGCGTGGCGCCGTCGATCAGGATGCGCAGCCGGCGCAGTTCCGCCAGGTGTTCGCCGTGCTGCGGCAGGCGCTTGTCGACCAGGTCGTAGTAGGTGTCGATCGTGTCCTGGAAGGCGACGCCGTTGTCCTTCATCGCCTGCACCGTCGCGTAGATGTCGTCGGTGCCGAGGGCCACGTGCTGGATGCCTTCGCCGTGGTACTGGTCGAGATACTCGGCGATCTGGCTCTTGTCGTCGGAGCTCTCGTTGATCGGGATGCGGATCCTGCCGCAGGGACTGGTCATCGCCTTGCTCTTCAGGCCCGTGAGCTTGCCTTCGATGTCGAAGTAGCGGACCTCCCTGAAGTTGAACAGGCGTTCGTAGAACTCGGCCCATTCCTTCATGCGGCCGCGATGCACGTTGTGCGTCAGGTGATCGATCGACGTCAGCCCGAAGCCTGTCGCGCGCGCGTTTGCGCCTTCGATCGGCACGAAGTCGACGTCGTAGATCGAGATGTCGCCGATGCCGCCGTTCGCGCCGTCCTTGCCGCGCCAGCGATCGACGAAGTACAGCAGGCTGTCGCCGATGCCCTTGATCGCGGGGATGTTGAGTTCCATCGGCCCCGACTTCGAGTCGAAGCCCCACGCGCCGAGTTCGAGTGCACGGCGATACGCGGCGGCGGCGTCGCGCACGCGGAAGGCGATCGCGCAGATCGACGGGCCGTGCTGCCGCGCAAAGCGCTGTGCGAAGGAGTCGGGCTCGGCATTGATGATGAAGTTCACGCCGCCCTGGCGGTACAGCGTGACCCGCTTGTTGCGGTGGCGCGCGATGGCCGTGAAGCCCATGCGCTCGAACAGCGCGCCGAGCGCGGCGGGGTCCGGCGCCGCGTATTCGATGAACTCGAATCCGTCGGTGCCCATCGGGTTGTCCCAGGGTGTGAACTGCATCGCTGTCTCCTGTCGTCGAGGCCCGCGCGGTCCGATGCTGCGCGGTGCGGCGGTGGCCGGCAAGTATCCGCCAAACGGCAGCCGCGTCCCGCCCGGGGCATCCCCGTGGCGCGGAGCCCTGGATTGTTGGCCTAAATCAGCGCCCGGCTTGAGAATCCCGTCAGGATGCCGATGGGCGTATCAGGGCGTTCACCGATGCACGCCGCTTGAACTGTTTGCCGCTGGAGCCATCTATCCGGATATGCAGGACAGGCAACCACCGCAGCGCGGTCCCGCGAACCGCATGCCCAAGGCAGCCGCGCCCATGACGCAGGGTGAGCGCCTTTGGCGCAACGTCTTCTATTCGCTGAGCGCGGTGCTCGCCGGGCTGGCGCTGGTGCAATTCGACGCGGGACGCCACGCGCAGGGCCTGGGCGACCTCGGCGCATCGGTGCTGATGCTGTCGCTGATGTCGCAGTTTCCCTTCGTGCGCGCCGTGCTGCAGGCCAGTGCCGAAGGCGAGGTTTCGCCGGAGCGCATGCGCAAGCGCCAGCTCGAACTGAAGCAGCAGGCTGCGCAACTCAAGGCTGAGCATCCGTGGGCCGATGTGGCCGGGCGCGCGGGCTGGGTACTGCTCGGGATTTCGCTCGTCCTGCGCCTGACCGGCATCGCCTGACCGTCCGGGCCCTTCATGCGACTGTGACGGCGACTCGCGCGCCGGTACCGCTGGTCTGCGATTCGATCCGCCGTTTGAGCGCTTCGTCGCACCCGGGTCGCTTCGATGCGGGTGCGCCTCTACAGTGCCTCGACGCAGTGACGCGGAACTCCCCCATTGACATGGCCGCGCCGGGCGACTCCCCCTCGCAAGGCCGCTGCGTCGTAACGAGTCTTCAATATCCTCCAGCCCCGTATGCGGGGAAACTCAGGCCCGGCGATCCCGGGCCTTTTCTTTGCGCTGCATCCCGCATTCGTGCAGTCCAGACCCGGCTCCCTGCAGCCTGTCGCACGCGACTGGCAAGCCGCAGGGGCCGTCCCTACTGTGCGAACGTGGATGCAAACGAACCTGCGCACGGCCCAACATCGATCTGAGGCTGCGCCGCGCTGCCAACCCCGCCCCCGATAATTCGCTCATGGCTCACACCGATGAAACCGCCGCAGGCGTCACGCAGCCTCCCAAGGAGGGCCGCACGGCCGGCATGAAAGAGGCCGTGCGGACCGCCGGCCCCGACCTCGCCAGCGGGGCCGCCACCAGCTGGGCCTTCGTCCAGAACCACGTGCTGCCGCCGTTGCGACGGCTGGGCGCACGCATCGGCGACTGGCTGACGCAGGCCGGATGGGGCAAGTTCACGCTGATTGCCCTGCTGATGCTGGCGGCCGCGGGCATCATCACGAGTGTCATGTACCGCGAGGGGCCGGTCGTCGTGATCGAGCCCGACGACGCGCCGCCGCGCGTACAGGTCGAGGTCAAGGTCGGCCCCGATGGTGTGCGCATCGTGCCCCCGGGGCCGCGAGCGCCGAAGCTGCCGGTGCCGCCCGCGCTGCCGGCATCGCCGGCAGCGCCCGGAGCGCCCACTGCACCCGTGCCGCCGGATGCGAGTGCGGTCGCCCGGGCCGAGGCCGCCGCCAAGGGCAGCTCGATCAGCATCGACGAGAACGGCCTGCGCATCCACTCGGACCGCAACGGCAAGTCGGTACAGGTCATCATCGACGAGCGTGGCGTGCGCGTCGAGGACGCGGCCAAGGCGCCGCCACCCACGCCGCCGCATGACCCGGCGCCCATCATCATCGATCGCGACGGTTCGGTGGTGATCCCGCCCGACGTGGTCGGCGACCCGGAACTCATCGAGCAGGCGCTGTCCAGCGCGAAGCGCGAGATCGAGAGCATCGTGTCCGACCAGGTCAATCGCAAGGTCGCGCGGGAAGTGCGCCATCAGCGCGAGCGCGGCAGCGAGTGGGTGATGAGCTTCGTCATGTTGCTCATCCTGACCGGCGTCATCGTCAAGATCGTGCTCGGCGGGAAGAAGCGCGCCGAGCGGCGCGCGCAGGTCGCCACCGCGACGGCGGCCGAGGAAGGCCTGAAGCGTCAGCTCGTCGAGGCGCAGCTCAAGATGATGCAGGCGCAGGTTGAACCGCACTTCCTGTTCAACACGCTGGCGTCGGTCGACTACCTGATCGAGACCGATCCTTCGACCGCGTCGAAGATGCAGAAGAACCTGATCCAGTACCTGCGCGCCGCGCTGCCTCAGATGCGCGAAGGCTCGACGACGCTCGGCAAGGAAGTGCAGCTGTGCCGGTCGTACCTGGAGATCCTGAAGTTCCGCATGGAAGACCGGATGCAGTATTCGATGGCCGTGCCGCAGGGGCTCGCGTCCGCGCAGTTTCCGCCGATGATGCTGCAGTCGCTGGTGGAGAACTCGATCAAGCATGGCCTCGAGCCCAAGCCCGAGGGCGGCAGGATCACCATCACGGCGAACATCGTTGACGGTCGCCTGCGCGTGACGGTGGCGGACACGGGGCTGGGATTTGCCGCGGCGTCTCGCCCCGGCACGGGTGTCGGACTGGCCAACGTGCGCGAGCGGCTGTCCGCGCTCTACGGCGGCCGCGCGCGGCTGACCATCGAGGCCAATGACCCGACCGGCACGATCGTCACCATCGACGTGCCCTACACCTTCGAGGCGGATGCACCGTTTGCGCCGGCGGCACAGCCTGCCTGAGCTGCATGACCGATAATCCGCGCATGCAGACGGCCCGCGCGATCATTGCCGACGACGAACGCCTGATGCGCGAGCAGCTGCGCTCGCGCCTGGGCGAGGTGTGGCCGGAGCTTTCGATCGTCGCCGAGGCGCGCAACGGCGAAGAAGCCGTGAGCGCCGTCGCCGAGCACGCGCCCGATCTCGCGTTCCTCGACATCCGCATGCCGGGCATGACCGGCATCGAGGCGGCGCGCGCCATCGGCGCGGCCTGTCATATCGTGTTCATCACCGCCTACAACGAGTACGCGGTGGACGCCTTCGAGCAGGGCGCGGTCGACTACGTGCTGAAACCCGCCGAACGCGAGCGGCTCGAGATCACGGTGGCACGACTGAAGAAACGGCTTGGTCATCGACCGAATGACCTCGCCGAACTGCTGACGCGCATCGAAGCGAAACTGCAGGGCGAAGGCGCGGGCCCGGCCGCTGCGCCTGCGGCAGGCCCGGGTTCACTGCAGTGGATCCAGGCGAGCGTCGGCCAGCAGCTGCGTCTGATTCCGGTCGCCGACATCCTGTTCTTCACATCGGACGAGAAGTACACGCGCGTGCAGACCGAGACCTTCGAGGCGCTGATTCGCAAGCCGATCAAGGAACTCGTCGAGGAGCTCGATCCGCGCAAGTTCTGGCAGATCCACCGCTCGACGATCGTCAATGCCGATGCGATCGCTGCGGTCACGCGCGACTTCCGCGGACGTCAGCTGGTGCAGGTGAAGGGCCGCAACGACAAGCTCGAAGTCAGCCGCAACTACACGCACCTGTTCAAGCAGATGTAGCTAGCGCGCAGCGGCGGCGCCGAGGCGGAATCCCAGGTCGATGGCCGCGACGGATTCGCGGAACGCTTCGCGCAGCAGCGATTCGGGCGTGGCGGGCGGCAGCGTCAGGTATGCGCGCGCCTCCGCCGGGTCGGGGGCGAGGTGCAGGCCGGCGCGACGCGCCAGCGACTCCAGTGCGGTGTTCTCCGGTACGTAGACCATCATCAGCAGGGGCTGGCCGCGGTTGCGCGCGTGCGCCGCAGCCCGTTGCAGCAGCACAAGGCCGACGCCCTGCCGGCGCGCGCTGCGCGCGACCGACAGGCCGAGTTCAGCCGGCCCGCCGTCGCTGGCAAAGGCCAGATGCGCAAAGCCATGCAGTTCGCCCGCGTCGTCGAACGCACCGAAGGCCGCGTCGCGGCCGTAGCGGATCTGCCGCACGTAGCCGCGCAGCGAGTCGTCGCTGATCGCATGGGCGAAGCGCAGGTAGCGATCCTCGGTGTTCAGCGCCAGCAGGTGGTCGAGGACGCGCGGCCGATGCGCGGAACCAAGCTGGGCGATCAGCGACACCTGGCAGGGCGCGGTGCTCCGATCGGCGTGCGTCGACGGAAGTGCGGGAATACCTGATAAGGCTGATTGGTTTTGATGCATCGCACAAGTATCGGCGCTGACGTGGCGATGTCAACCACGCGGGTAGGGCGGTTTATGTAACGGAAAGATGAAAGTATGTACTGACTGTTCTATTTGCTGCGATGAAGCAAGGCGCAGGCCTGCCGCGGGGATCGCGCGGACCTGGTGTGGAACGTTGCTTCAAGGCCGACACGGTTTGCCGGCGTCAGTAGGGGCTGGCGGCGATGCGCGTCGGGTCGGTGGAACGAACCGTGTCGACACCGCGTCGAATCAGCGGCTTCCGCGCGAAGCACCGCCCTCTCGGTTTGACAAGCCTCTGATGTCAAACCATAATTTGCGGTTCGCCGCGGAGGGGTGCCCGAGTGGCTAAAGGGGGCAGACTGTAAATCTGCTGGCTTACGCCTACGTTGGTTCGAATCCAACCTCCTCCACCAGTCGCCCGCGATGCAACACCGCGAGCGGCAGAGCGAGAGCGGTAAAGAGAAGGTCAGGAAGGGAAGAGGAACGGGCGGCTGCGGGTGTAGCTCAATGGTAGAGCAGAAGCCTTCCAAGCTTATGACGAGGGTTCGATTCCCTTCACCCGCTCCAGCGCAGCACCGTTGATGGTCAGATGTTTGTGATCTTTGCGAAGACCCCAAACATCCGCCCATGTAGCTCAGTGGTAGAGCACTCCCTTGGTAAGGGAGAGGTCGTGCGTTCAATCCGCGTCATGGGCACCAGTTCTTTGAAAAACACCTCACGAGGGTAGCGATCATGGCAAAAGGCAAGTTTGAGCGTACGAAGCCGCACGTGAACGTAGGCACGATTGGGCACGTGGATCACGGCAAGACGACGTTGACGGCAGCGATCACCACGGTGTTGTCGCGCAAGTTTGGCG
>JBGAIO010000095.1:0-10120 GCA_044225415.1 Burkholderiaceae bacterium
GGCGCAGGCAGCGGAGCGGGCTGGGGCGTCGCGCTGCGCGCGGCCTCGCCGGGACCCGGCATCGTGGATGCCGCGGACGACTGCGCCGCGGCGGGCGCTGCGAACAGCGTCAGCAGCATCGCAAAAACCAAACTCGCGGCGGCAGCCGCGCTCGTCGAAACTCTCATGGGATCAGCTCGCGGAGACCAGGCCCGGACGGCGGCCCTACTCGTAGTACTCGAACATCCCCGGCTGCCTCGGCAGCGGGTTGATGCGCTGGTAACCGGGGATATTACGCTGCAGCTGTTGCAGCGCATTGGTTCCGACACTGGTGAAGCCGGCGAGTTCCAGCTGCAGGTAGAAGTTGGTGGTGCGCGTTTCGGTCGTCGTCTGGAAGCGCTGCACGGCGAAGCGCAGCAGCCAGCAGTCCTGCTTGTACTCGAAACCCGCGATCATTTCGACCGGCTTGCGGCTGTCGAAGTCGTAGTTGTAGCGGCCGACGCCGTACCAGCGGTCCGAGATCGGCCACTGGACCGCGAGGTCCACCTGATCGGTAACGCCTTCCTGGTAGCGGTAGTAGGCGCTGAGCACGGAGGCGCGCCGCGGCTGCCAGCGTACGCCGGCCGTGGCGCGCGACACCGAGCTTTCCTCGGCCGAGTACTGCACGGCCATGTCCATCGCCCAGTTGTTGCCGAGCTGCGCGGAGATCGCGGCCAGCAGGTCGCTCTCGTTGCTGGCTCGGGGCGTCTCGCCCGGCAGCGTGACTTTCTGGTCGGTGAAGTAGTAGCGCTGGCCCAGCGCCGCGCGCAGCCATTCGGCACCCGTCTCATCGTCGAGAATCCGCGTGGCCACCGCCAGTGTCAGCTGGTTGGCGTTGACGATGCGGTCGTAGCCGGAATAGATGTTCTCCGTGAAGAACTGCGCGTAGTTCAGGTCGGCGAGCGCGCTGTCGTAGTTCGGCAGGTTGCTCTGGTCGCGGTACGGGATGTAGGCGTAGTAAAGCCGGGGCTCGAGCGTCTGCTGCGCGGCGCGCCCGAACCACTGCACGTCGCGCTCGAAGATCATTCCCGAATCGAGGCTAAGGATCGGCATCACGCGCGAGGTGCTCTTGTTCTGGTCGGCCGGCGCGATCAGCTGCTCGTTTTCCAGGTCGTACCAGGTCGCCGACAGCTGCGCACGCGGCGTGATGAACCAGCCGGGCCGCAGGAACGGATAGGCGATGCGCGGATTGACGATGACCCGCGAACCTTCCTGCATGCCGTCCTGTGGAGCGACGAAGTGGGTGCCGTCGATGATCGCGCCGGCCTCGATGCCCTTCCAGTCGGCGACGAAGCCGTTCAGCGTCACCTGCGGTTCGCGGGCGTAGGGCGGCACGATCGGCGCAGCCGGATCCTGCAGCACCTGGTTGTCGGTCACACGCACCGTCGCACCCCAGAAGGGCTGCGTGTAAGCCATGAAGGCGTCCTGCGGCAGGACCTTCTGCGACGAGCCCAGGATCGTCGGCGAGAAATCCACGAAGTAGTTGTCGTCGGAGACTTTGTGATAGTTGATGCCTCCGGAGAACCCGCTCGGCGAGGCGTAGTTGATGACCGCCGCGCCGTAGTAGCGCGTCTCGTCGGCGCGGCGGTCGTCGGGCAGCACGTCGTAGACGAGCGTGCCGTTGACCGTGGGCTCCAGGAAGCGGAACTCGTTGCCGAACAGCACGCCGCGCTTGGTCATGACGCGCGGCGAGATCGTGTAGTCGTAGTTCGGCGCGATGTTCCAGTAGTACGGCGTGCGGATGTCGGTGCCCGTCGTGCTGCTGATGCCGAAGCTCGGCGTGAGGAAGCCCGAGCGGCGCTCGTCGCCGAGCGGGAAGCCGAAGATCGGCGAAGCGAGGATCGGCACGCCCTGGAAGTAGAGCTTCGCACTGCTGGCCACCGCGTCGCGGTCCAGGCCGTCGACTTCGAGCTTCTCGGCCTGGATCCACCACGCGTCGTCGCCCGGAGCGCAGGTCGTGAAGCGTGCATCGAGCATGCGCGCTCGCTGTTCGCCGAGGAATTCGATCAGCGAGGCCTCGCCGCGGCCGTTGCGCACCGGATACGTGAACTGCGCGTCCGGCATCGAACCGGTCTGCGCGTCGATGCGGAAGCTGAGTTCCGGTCCATGGAAGGTCGCGCCCTGCCGATACATCCGCGCGTTGCCGTCCACGTCGACCTGGTCGAGGGCACGGGTGTAGGTGATGCGATCGCCGCGCAGCACGGTGCCGCCGCGCCGCACCTCGGCGTCGCCTTCTAGGACGACGGTTTCCTCGACGGAGCCGCTGATCGAACGTGCACGTGCAAAGGTCGGCGTGGTGGCGCGGCTCACCGGCCGGTTCTCCGACAGCGCCTGTTCGAGCTTGAGCTTCAGCCACGGCACCTCGGCGGGCTGCGCGCATTGCGGCGTCGCGCAGGTCGGCTCCGGTGCAGAAGTCTGCGCGACTCCGGGCGATGCGTACAGCAGTGCGGCGACCGCCGCTGCGCGCAGGCCGGAGTGCGGAAGATATGCGGTGTTTGCCGGCAGGCGCGGCATCAGGGCAACAGGCTCTAAAATCCGTGTATGGCGGCCGTTGCAGCAACGCCCGCGGGACAGTGACAACGGCGCGTCGATTATAGGCATCGCATGCGCGTCGCCACCCGCATGCGCTGCGCCGAGGCCGCGGCCTGCGACCACGCCCGTTCCACCCTCCGCCAGCCCCACATGACCGATCACGCCGCGACCGCCGCCGGCGCAGCGACCGATCCGCGCCGCGCCGCGTTGCTCGCCTGGCTTGGGGCACTGGCCGGCGAGCAGGACATCGACATCGATTCGATCGAGCCCGCCTCGGCCGACGCCAGCTTCCGCCGCTACTTCCGCCTGCGCTGCAGCCTGCCCGGCGTGGCGTCGCGCATCGTGATGGACGCGCCGCCGCCTCAGGAGGACGTGCGGCCTTTCGTCGCGGTCGCGCGGTTGCTGCGCCAGGCGGGCCTGAATGCGCCGGAGGTGCTCGCCGCGGATGTACCGCAGGGCTTCCTGCTGCTGAGCGATCTCGGGCGCACGACCTACCTCGCGGCGCTGAACGACGACAACGCCGATGCGCTGTTCGCCGATGCGCTGGACGCGCTGGTGACCTGGCAACTCGCCACGCGCCCCGCCGTGCTGCCACCCTACGACGATGCGTTGCTGCGCCGCGAACTGGCGCTCTTTCCGGACTGGTACGTGGCGCGCCACCTCGGCCACGCGCTGACCGCGCAGCAGAGCGCGGACCTGCAGCGGACGTTCGATCGCATCGTCGCGTCGAACCTGGCGCAGCCGGTGGTGTACGTGCATCGCGATTACATGCCGCGCAACCTGATGGTCGCCTCGCCCAACCCCGGCATCCTCGATTTCCAGGACGCGGTGGCGGGGCCGATCAGCTACGACGTCGCGTCGCTGTTCCGCGATGCGTTCGTGAGCTGGGACGAGGCGCGCGTGCTCGACTGGGCGATCCGCTACTGGCAGCGCGCTCGCGCCGCGCGCCTGCCGGTGGCCGATGACTTCGGCGCGTTCTGGCGCGACTTCGAGTGGATGGGCCTGCAGCGCCACCTGAAGGTGCTGGGCATCTTCGCGCGCATCAACTACCGCGACGGCAAGCCGCACTACCTGGCGGACACGCCGCGCTTCATCGCCTACGTGCGCGCCGTCACGCGGCGCTACGACGAACTGCGTCCGCTGACGCGCCTGCTCGACACGCTGGAAGGCGTGGCCGAGACGCGCGGGTTCACGTTCTAGGGCGATGTCGCGGATGCGCGCGCTGATCCTCGCGGCCGGGCGCGGCGAACGCATGCGGCCGCTGTCGGACGCAACGCCCAAGCCGCTGCTCGTGGCCGGGGGCCGACGATTGATTGAATGGCAGATCGCCGCGTTGGCCGCGGCGGGTATCCGCGAACTGGTCATCAACACCGCGCATCTCGCCACCCAGTTCGAGGAAGTGCTGGGCGACGGCGCTCAGTTGGGCGTGACGATTGCCTGGTCGCGCGAGGGCGACGTGGCCGACGCTGCGCTGGAAACGCGCGGTGGCATCGTGCGGGCGTTGCCGCTGCTGGGCGGGGAGCCGTTCCTCGCCGTGAGCGGCGACATCGTCACCGACTTCGACTATGCGACGCTGATGCAGCGCGCTGCTGCAATTGCCGCAGGCGCCGCCGACGCGCACATCGTCCTGGTCGCCAATCCCGACTTCCATCCGGGCGGTGACATGGGGCTCTCGCCGGGGCCGGCAGGCGGCCTGATCGATCCGGACGCCGCGGTGCGCCTCACCTACGCGAACCTCACGCTGTTCGCACCGCGTCTGTTCGCGGACCTGCCGCCGGAGCGCGCGCGCCTGTTCCCATGGCTCTACGACGTCGCGCGCGCCGGCCGCGTGACCGGCGAACGCTACGACGGCCGCTGGTACAACGTGGGCACGCCGCAGGAACTCGCCCGGCTGGATCGCGAACTGGCGGCACACCCGCTGTCGATCGCCGCGCCGCCGCGCTCGTAGAATCAGCACGATGAACATCGATGCCTTTCGCGCCCGCCGCGCCCGTCTGCTCGAGACCATCGCCGCCCGCGGCGGCGGTGTCGCGGTCCTGCTGGCCGCGCCCGAGCGCGTGCGCAACCGCGACGCCGACTACCCGTATCGCTTCGACAGCCACTTCTGGTACCTGACCGGCTTCGGCGAACCCGGTGCGGCGCTGGTGCTGATCGCGAACGACACGACGCGCGAGGCGCGGTTGTACTGCCGCGAGAAGGACGAGGCTCGCGAGATCTGGGACGGGCCCCGCTGGGGACCCGACGCCGCCCGCGAGGCCTTTGGCTTCGATGCCGCGCATCCCATCTGCATGCTCGACGAGATGGCGGCCGACCTGCTGTCGGATGTGCCGGCGCTGTACTGCGCGCTGCCCGGTGCGCCGGACTTCGCCGCGCGCGTGCAGCGCTGGCTCGACGCGGTGCGCGCGCGCAGCCGCAGCGGCGTGCGCACGCCCACCGCGATGATGGACCTGCTGGCGCTGGTCGACGAGATGCGGCTGGTCAAGGATGCCGACGAGATCGCAACCATGCGGCGTGCCGCGGCGATTTCCGTCGCGGCCCACGAGCGGCTGATGCGCACCTGCGTGCCCGGCCTGCGCGAGTACGAACTCGAAGCCGAACTGCTGTACGAGTTCCGCCGGCAGGGTGCGCAGTCGCCGGCCTATCCTGCCATCGTCGCCGGTGGCGCCAACGCCTGCGTGCTGCATTACCCGGCAGGCGATGCGACGCTCGAGGCGGGCCAGCTCTGCCTGGTGGATGCGGGTTGCGAACTCGATGGATACGCGTCCGACATCACGCGCACGTTTCCGGTCGATGGTCGTTTCACAGGCGAGCAGCGTGCGGTCTACGACATCGTGCTCGCCGCGCAGCAGGCGGCCTTCGCGCAGGCCCGGCCGGGCGCGAGCTTCGATGCGCCGCACGACGCGGCGACGCGTGTGCTCACGCAGGGCCTGCTCGACCTCGGACTGCTGGAAGGCACGCTCGACGGCGCCATCGAGTCGGGCGCGTACCGCCAGTTCTACATGCATCGAACCAGTCACTGGCTCGGCCTCGACGTGCACGACGTCGGCGAGTATCGCGTGGCCGCGCCGGCTGCCGACGGCGCAGAGCGTCCATGGCGCACGCTCGCGCCGGGCATGACGCTGACCGTCGAGCCGGGGCTGTACCTGCGTCCGGCCGCCAATGTGCCCGGGCGTTTCCAGCACATCGGCGTACGCATCGAAGACGACGTGCTGATCAACGACAGTGGCCACGAAGTGCTGACGCAGGCGCTGGCGCGGCGCGCCGACGATATCGAAGCCTTGATGCGCGAGACCCCCGATGCCTGAGGCCTCGCTGCGCGACGGCCGCGCATGAAGCGCGAGGAGGGCGCAACCACGCCGGTGCTGATCGCCGGCGGCGGCCCGTGATCGCCGGCGGCGGCCCGGCGGGCCTGGCGCTGGCGCTGATGCTGGCGCGGCGACATGTGCGCAGCGCCGTGCTGGATGCGCGCCCGCTGGATGTCGCGCGCGGCGATCCACGGCTGCTCGCGCTGTCTCGTGGCACGCTGCAGGCGCTGCAGCCGTTGGTGACGCTGCCGTCCGCTGCGGTGGCGCCGATACGCGAAGTGATCGTGTCATCGGCCGGCGAGTTCGGTCGCGTGCGCATCAGCGCCGGGGACGTGGCTGCCGATGCCGCGCGCGACGAGCCACTGGGCGTGACCGTGCGCTACGGTGATTTGCTGCTGCCGCTCGCCGAGGCTTGCGCCGCGAACGAATGGGTCACCGTGCACCGTCCGTGTCGTGTGCGCGCGGTCCGGCAGCAGCCGCAGCAGGTGCTGGCCGACGTGGAGCCTGGCGCGAGCGGCGCGGCGGCGCTCGCGGCGTCGGTGCTGGTGCATGCCGAGGGCGGCGCCGAGCCTCATGCGAAGACCGCTGCAAAGTCCACGGCGACGTTTGCCCAGACGGCGATCCTTGCCGATGTCAGCGTCGAAGGGATTGCGCCCGGCTGCGCGTATGAGCGCTTCACGCGGGACGGGCCGCTGGCGCTGCTGCCGGCACCGGGCTCCGCGCCGTCGGCGGATCGCACGCGACCGCTGTCGCTGGTGTGGTGCATGCCGCCTGCGCTGGCGCAGCACCGCCTGGCGCTGGCCGACGACGACTTCCGCTCCGAACTGCAGGCGGCCTTCGGTGTGCACAATGGCCGCGTGCTGCGCGTCGGACCGCGCGCCAGCCACGCCTTGCAGTCGCATGCACGCGATGCGCTCTGTCGGCACCGGGTGGTGTGGGTCGGCAACGCCGCGCAGTCGCTGCATCCGGTGGCGGGGCAGGGGCTGAACCTCGGGTTGCGCGACTGTGCGGAACTCGCTGCGTCGATCGGCCGGGCCGTGGCGGACGGCCGCGACCCCGCGGTCGCGCTGCCGGACTACGCGCGCCGGCGCCGCGCCGACCGAACCACGCTGATCACGCTGACGCGCAATGCGCCGGCGCTGTTCGCGTCGCGCCTCGCGCCGATTGCGCTCGGTCGCTCGCTGGCGCTGTCGGCGCTGAGCATGATCCCGGAACTGCGCCGCGAGTTCGCGCGGCTGCTGATGTTCGGGGTGCGGGCGTAGGAAGCGCAGGGTGCTTCGCTACAATGCGGAGCTCGCTGCAAGTCAGGGAAGATCAAGGTGGATCTCCGCTTTCGCGGGGATGACAGCAGCCTGGCGTCGCCCCGGCGAAGGCCGGGGCCCAATTGACTTTCGTTGACATCGCACTCCCACCCCATGCGCATCGGACCCCACGAACTGCCGAACAACGTGTTCGTCGCGCCGATGGCGGGCGTGACCGACCGGCCGTTCCGGCGCCTGTGCAAGGACCTCGGTGCAGGCCACGCGATCTCGGAAATGGCGGCATCGAATCCGCGCCTGTGGGCCAGCGAGAAGACGATGCGGCGCATCGACCATGCCGGCGAGCGCGCGCCGGTGGCGGTACAGCTCGCGGGCGCCGATCCGGCGATGCTGGCGGAGGCCGCGCGTTTCAACGTCGAGCGCGGCGCGCAGATCATCGACATCAACATGGGCTGTCCTGCGAAGAAGGTCTGCAGCGTGGCGTGCGGCTCCGCGCTGCTGCGCGACGAGGACCGGGTCGCGCGCATCCTCGATGCGGTTGTCGGCGCGGTCGACGTGCCGGTCACGCTGAAGTACCGCACGGGCTGGGACCCGCAGCAGCGCAACGCGGTCGCCATCGCGAAGCTTGCCGAAGAGCGCGGCATCGCCGCCCTGACGCTGCACGGCCGCACGCGCGCGTGCGGCTTCCGCGGGCCGGCGGAGTACGACACGATCCGGGCGGTGAAGCAGGCGGTGCGCATCCCGGTGATCGCCAACGGCGACATTGATACCCCGGAAAAGGCGCGCGACGTGCTGGCGACGACGGGCGCGGACGCGGTGATGATCGGACGTGCGGCGCAGGGCCGGCCATGGATCTTCCGCGAGGTGGTGCACTTCCTGCGCACGGGTGAGCGGCTGGCTGCGCCGCGCGTGCAGGAAGTGTCCGAACTGCTGCTCGCGCATCTGGACGATCACTACGCGTTCTACGGCACCGAACTCGGCGTGCGCACCGCGCGCAAGCACATCATCTGGTACGCGCGGCCGCTCGCCGGCGGTGCGGCGTTCTGCGACGAAATGAACCGGCTCGACGACCGCGAGGCGCAGCGGCGCGCGGTCGCGCGCTTTCTGAATCAGCACGCCGATCGCCACGAGCGGCTCAGCTACGAGCCCGGCGGCAGGAACGGCGCGCCGCCGCTGCACTGACGCACGCCGACGGGCGTGCATTGAATCTGCGGCGGGGAGGCCGCCATCATGAAGAAGCAGGCGCTGATCAGCGTCTCGGACAAGCGCGGCGTGGTCGAATTCGCGCGCGCGCTGGCCGGCCTGGGCTTTCAACTCCTGTCGACGGGCGGCACGGCGAAGCTGCTGGCGCAGTCCGGCCTCGCGGTGACCGAGGTCGCGGACTACACGGGCTTTCCGGAGATGCTCGACGGTCGCGTGAAGACGCTCAACCCACGGATCCACGCGGGCCTGCTCGCGCGCCGGCCGGATGCCGCGCACATGCAGGCGCTGGCGCAGCACGGCATCGACCCGATCGAGATCCTGGCCGTCAATCTCTATCCCTTCGAGCAGACGGTGGCGCGCGCCGACTGCAGCTTCGACGACGCGATCGAGAACATCGACATCGGCGGGCCCGCCATGCTGCGCGCATCGGCGAAGAACCACGAAAGCGTCGCCGCAGTCGTGGATCCGGACGACTACGACGCGGTGCTGCAGGAGCTGAAGTCGAGCGGGGCGGTCAGCGCGTCAACGCGGCTCGCGCTGGCACGCAAGGTGTTCGCGCACACCGCGCGCTACGACGGCATGATCGCGAACTACCTGACGTCGCTCGATGCGCAGCAGCAGCGCGGCGTTTTTCCGGAGGTGCTGACGCGGCAGTGGGTGCGCGTGCAGCAGATGCGCTATGGCGAGAACCCGCACCAGCAGGCCGCGTTCTATCGCGAGCGCACCGTCGCGCCGGGCCTGCTCGCCGGCTATCGGCAGGAGCAGGGCAAGGAGCTGTCGTACAACAACATCGCCGACGCTGATGCGGCGTGGGAGTGCGTGCGCAGCTTCGCGACCTGCGCGTGCGTGATCGTCAAGCACGCCAATCCCTGCGGCGTGGCCGTCGCTGCGACGGCGGCCGTGGCCTATCGCAAGGCCTTCGCCACCGATCCGACCTCCGCCTTCGGCGGCATCATCGCCTTCAACCAGCCGATCGACGGGGCGGCTGCGCAGGCCATCGCGAAGCAGTTCGTCGAAGTGGTCATCGCGCCGGCCTTCGACGCGGCGGCGCGCGAGGTGTTCGCCGCGAAGCAGAACGTGCGGCTGCTGACGGTGCCGATGGGCAACGGCGCCAACGACTTCGATTTCAAGCGGGTCGGCGGCGGCATGCTGCTGCAGACGCCGGATTCGCATGTGCTGACGCGCGCCGACCTGCGCGTGGTGACGAAGCTCGCGCCCGCCGAGGCGCAGGTCGACGACCTGCTGTTCGCGTGGCAGGTGGCGAAGTTCGTCAAGTCCAACACCATCGTGTTCGCGCGCGACGGCATGACGCTCGGCGTCGGTGCCGGCCAGATGTCGCGCATCGACTCCGCGCGCATTGCGAAGATCAAGGCGCAGGAAGCCGGGCTCACGCTGGCCGGCTGCGCGGCGGCGTCCGACGCTTTCTTCCCGTTCCGCGACGGGCTCGACGTGGTGGTCGACGCGGGTGCGACCTGCGTGATCCAGCCGGGCGGCAGCCTGCGCGACCAGGAAGTCATCGCCGCGGCCGACGAGCGCGGCGTGGCGATGGTGTTCTCGGGGGTGAGGCACTTCCGGCACTGACGCGGGCGGTCGTCCGGGCGCAGGTTTTCTGACGGCATCGTCACCAGTCACCGCCTCTACAATCCCCGCGTGCCCTCCCTTCGCATCCTCGGCATCGATCCCGGCCTGAACCGCACCGGCTACGGCGTCATCGAGTCCGACGGCGGCGCGCTGCGCTACGTCGCGGCGGGCGTGGTGCGCGTGCCGGCCGGCGACCTGCATGAACGCCTCGGCACGATCCTG
>JBGAIO010000096.1:0-10297 GCA_044225415.1 Burkholderiaceae bacterium
AGACCGGTTCGCCCCGGTGTGCGCTGGCGTGTCGCCCTCTGCGCGCTTTGCGCTGTCACGGCGCTGGCCGGTTGCGGACGGCAGAACGCCGAAGAACTGCTTCGATCGGCGCGTGACTACCAGGCAAAGAACGACTACGCGGCAGCGGTCATTCAGCTCAAGAACCTGATTCAGCAGCAGCCTCAGAACGGCGAGGCCCGTCTCCTGCTCGGGCAGATTCATATGGCGATGGGTGACGCTGCCAGTGCGGAGAAGGAGTTCGGTCGCGCCCTCGAGTACGGCCAGTCTCCCGCGAAGGTGGTGCCTATGCTTGCGCGGGCCATGCTCGAGTCGGGCAACGAGGCGAAGGTCGTCGCCGACTACGGATCGACGCGGCTGGACGATCCACGTGCCGATGCGGATCTGCGCGTTGTCGTTGGCCAGGCACAGCTGAAGATGCGCAGGCGGGACGATGCAACCGCCTCCTTCGCTGCAGCGCTCGCGGCAGATCCGGACAACCTTTCCGCAAAGCTCGGCCAGGCCCGTCTGACGGCATCCGGCGGTGATCTCGAAGGCGCGTTGCAGACAGTGGATGCGGTCGTGGCCGCGAACCCGAAGATGGCCGAAGCCTTACTGTTGCAAGGTGAACTGCGGGCGGTGAAGGGTGACAAGGCTGGCGCACGTGCCGCACTCGAACAGGCAGTTTCGGTTGACCCGCGCCACGCCATTGCCCGCTTCGAACTGATCGCCCTCCTGATCGCGGATCGCCAACTCGACGCTGCCGCCGAACAGGTGAAAGCCGCCAGGGAAGCACGAGGAAACGATCTTCGACTGATGTACTTCGAAGCGGTGATCGCTGCGGAGAAGAAGGACTGGCAGAAAGCGCGCGACCTCGTTCAGGAAATGCTGAAGCGCGCCCCCGATCACGTGCCGTCACTGGTGCTGGCCGGCGCCGTGGAACTCTACGACAAGCGCCTTTCGACGGCGGAGGCCCACCTGCAGAGGGCGGTTTCACTCGCCCCGCAGCACGAAGGCGCGCGCAAGCTGCTGGTGCGCACCCAGCTCGGACTGAATCAGCCGGCGCGTGCGCTCGACGCGCTGCAACCCCTGGTGGCGCCGGGCGTGCGCGTCGATGCGCCGACGATGATGCTGGCGGGCGAGACCTATCTCGCCAACGGCGACGTCAAGCAGGCGGCACACTTCTTCGAGAGCGCGACGCAGTCGAAGCCGCAGGAGATCCAGGCGCGCGTGCGGCTCGGACAGATCGCGCTGGTCAGTGGCGACGCCGAGCGCGGCATTCAGGAACTCGAATCGGCCATCGCGACCGACGCGGCGCCGGTGCACGCGGACCGAGCGCTGATCGCCGGCTACCTGCGCAACAACGAGCCGGCCAAGGCGCTGGCGGCCGCGCAGGCGCTCGTGAAGAAGCAGCCGAAGGATCCGTCTGCGCTGCAGATCCTCGGAGCCGTGCAGGGCGCGCTGAAGGACAGCGGCGCGGCACGCAAGGCCTTCGAGCAGGCGCTCGAACTCGACCCGAAATACCTGCCGGCGGTGGCTGCGCTGGCCCGCCTTGACATGGCCGACGGCAAGCCTGAGCAGGCCCGCGCCCGCTTCGAAGCGGCCGCAAAGCGTGATCCCGACAACGAGATGGCCCTGCTGGGACTGGCCGACGTGATGGCAGCCACCAAGGCGCCGCCGGCCGACATCATCGCGGTGCTGCAGAAAGCGGTCACAGTGCGTCCGCAGTCAGTGCCGGCGCGTCTCGCCCTGATCCGTACGCAGCTGCTGAGCGACGACAAACGCGCAGCGCTGAACTCCGCGCAGGACGCGGCGGCCACGTCGCGCGACGACCCGCGCATCCTCGACGCACTGGGGCGCGCACAGCTGGCTGCCGGGGAGACCAATCAGGCAATCGAGACCTACAACCGGCTGGTGACATTGCAGCCGAATGCCACGCAGCCGCTGCTGCGACTCGCCGCGGTCTACGGCAGCCGCAAGGAGACGGACAAGGCGATCGACGTGCTGCTGCGGGCGCAGAAGCTCGCACCGACCGACGTGACGATCGCCCGCGAGCTCGCGCTCGGCTATCTGATGCAGGGCAAGGCGGACCTCGCCATCGCGCAGGCCGAGAGCCTGCAGAAGAGCGCGCCGAAGTCGGCTGCGGGGTTCCTGCTCGAAGGCGATGTGTACGCGGCGGCCCGTCAATGGATACCCGCAGAGCGGGCCTATCGCGCCGCACTGAAGGTCGAGCCCGACGCGGGCGCAGCCGCCGCGAAACTGCACGGCGTGCTGATCGCGGCCAATCGCAAGTCCGACGCCGACGCGCTCGCGCGCAAGTGGGTTGCCGATCATCCGAACGACACCGGCTTCCGCCTGTATGTCGCCGAGCAGGCGCTGCGCGCGCGTGACTACAAGGGCGCCGTTGCTCAGTACCAGGCCGTGGTCGCGCAGCAGCCCGACAACGTGATCGCGCTGAACAATCTTGCGTGGGCCGCCGGACAGATCGGCGATCCGAAGGCGATCGGCTACGCGGAGCGCGCGCTGAAGCGCGCGCCGGACAGCCCGCTGGTGCTCGATACCCTCGGCGTGCTGCTGGTCGGTGCAGGCCAGGCCGCGCAGGGCAGCGAATACCTGGCGCGCGCCGTGAAGCTCGCGCCCGAGCGCCACGACATCCGCTTGAACTATGCGAAAGCGCTGATCAAGGCGGGCAAGGGCACCGAGGCGAAGAAGGAGCTCGACCAGCTGCAGGCGCTGCCGCAGGAATTCGCGGGGAAGGCCGAAGTCGCCGCGCTGCTGAAGCAGGTCCAGTAGCGAACGGATCATGGCGCAGATGCGCCGGGCAAGGAGTGGGCAGTGCAGTCAGCAGTTCAGAAGTCGGTGGTCGGCGTCGTCGGATTGGGCTACGTGGGCCTGCCGCTGGCGGTGGAGTTCGGCAAGAAGCTGAGGACGATCGGATTCGATCTGTCGCAGCCGAAGATCGACGCGTATCGCCGGCACGTCGATCCCACCGGCGAAGTCCCCACGGCCGACCTGAAGGCCGCATCGTTGCTTGAAGTGACCACCGATGGTGCGCGCCTGGCCGAGGCCGACGTCATCATCGTCGCCGTCCCGACGCCGATCGACGACGCGCATCAGCCCGACTTCTCGCCGCTGGTCGGAGCGAGCATCACCGTCGGCCGGCACATGAAGCGCGGGGCGACGGTCGTGTACGAGTCCACCGTCTATCCGGGCGCGACCGAGGAGGTCTGCATTCCGCTGCTCGAGCGCGAATCCGGGCTGACCTGGAAGAAGGATTTCTTTGTCGGCTACTCGCCGGAGCGCATCAATCCCGGCGACCGCGAACACACGCTGACGAAGATCGTCAAGGTCGTGTCCGGCGACACGCCCGAGACGCTCGAGCGCGTCGCGCGCACCTACGAGCAGGTCGTCACCGCCGGCGTGCATCGCGCGTCGAGCATCGCCGTGGCCGAGGCGGCCAAGGTCATCGAGAACACGCAGCGCGATCTGAACATCGCGCTGATGAACGAGCTCGCGCTGATCTTCCACCGCATGGATCTCGATACGCATGAGGTGCTGCAGGCGGCCGGTACGAAGTGGAACTTCCTGCCGTTCCGGCCGGGACTCGTCGGCGGACACTGCATCGGCGTCGATCCGTACTACCTGACGCACAAGGCCGACAAGCTCGGCTATCACCCGCAGGTGATCCTCGCCGGCCGGCGCATCAATGACGGCATGGGCAAGTTCGTCGCCGAACAGACCGTCAAGGGCCTGATCGGCAACGGCTGCCACGTCAAGGGCGCACGCGTGCTGGTGCTCGGGCTGACTTTCAAGGAGAACTGCCCGGACCTGCGCAACTCACGCGTCATCGACATCATCCGTGAGCTGGCTTCCTATGGCGTCGAGGTCTGCGTGCACGACCCCCTTGCCGATGCCGGCGAGGCAATGCATGAATACGGGGTCACGCTGACGCCGTGGGAGGCGCTGCCCAAGGCCGACGCCATCGTGCTGGCGGTGGCCCATGACGACTATCGCCGCCAGTCGCTCGATGAGCTGTGCGCACACCTGAAGCCCGGCGGACTGGTGGCCGACGTGAAGAGCCAGCTCGACGCCGCCCGCCTGCGCGAGCGCGGCCTGGCGGTATGGCGGCTCTGACCGTTCAACGGGGCAGCGGTGCCGGCTTTGCCGGTTCGCGGCGAAGCTGGTTGCGCGCATGGGCCGGTGGCCTGGGCGCGCTGGCACTCATCGCAGCCACGCCATCCAGCGCGCAGACCCAGCAGGCCACGATCGAGCGGGTACGCCCGTCGATCCTGGCGATCGGTACTTTCCAGCAGACGCGGGTGCCGCAGTTCAGTTTTCGCGGCACCGGCTTCGTGGTGGGAGACGGCACGCTTGCCGCGACCAACGCCCATGTGATTCCCACCTCGCTGGAGCCGGGGGGTGACCCGGAACAGCTCGTGGCCGTGCTGCCGGGTGCGGACGGCTCGCGCATTGCATTGCGGAAGCTCACCCCTGTCGCGCTCGACCCCGATCACGACCTCGCCCTGCTGAAAATGGACGGTACGCCGCTCAAGCCGCTGGTGCTGCGCGACCCGACCGGCATCGTCGAAGGCGACATGCTGCTGTTCACCGGTTATCCGATCGGCGGTGCGCTGGGACTGTTCCCGGCCACGCACCGGGCGATGATCGCCGCGATCGCGCCCATCGCCATCCCGTCGGCCAGCAGTCAGAGACTCGATGCCAAGTCGATTCGACGGCTGCGCGACTCGGCCTTCCCGATATTCCAGCTCGACGCAACCGCCTTTCCCGGCAACAGCGGCAGCCCGCTGTACGAACCGGCCACTGGGGAAGTTGTCGGAATTCTTAACATGGTCTTCGTCAAGGGCACCAAGGAAGCGGCTCTCAGCCAGCCCTCTGGCATCAGTTATGCAGTGCCGTCGCGCTACCTGATGGAACTGGTCGCTCGCAGCAGTCCGCGCTAGGTCGTCCGGAGGTGCGCCTGGGGATACCGTTGCTCCGCCGGGGAATCCGACAGACCGCAGTTGCGGCAGATCAAGACCTTCGATAGGCTCGCATCCCTTCTCGTCAGCGCGCATCCGCCGCGGAGGTCACCAACAACTCGAAGAGGACTGCTCGCTGCGGATTCCCGCCGCCGGCTCTCTGCCCGCTGTTACTGCGCATCTGCACGTTCCGCATCGCCCGTCAAGAGGCATCTCCCGCGTTCGGTACGCCGCTGTTCCGGCGGACGCGCGGCGAATACGCAGCGGACACTGCAGGTTGTCGCCCGACAGTCGGCACGGAGGCACCGCGCAGCGCGAAGCCTTCGAAGCGGTCTCACAACTGTCATCAGGATCATTCAGAGTACGACCACAAAAGACCCGCCCGTCGCTCAGGCGCGTAAGGGGGCAACCGGAAGGAACTGCTGTGATCAGCATTTCGCGTCGTCCATTGTCGGTGGCTTCGTTCGCCGACATGGGTTTGTTTGCCGCCTTCTGCATCCTGGCGATGCTGCTTGCGTTCGCGCTGCAGCTGGGCCCGTATGGCGCCGGAACCATCCTTGCGGTGTTGCCGGCACTGGCCTTTGCCACCGTCAGTTCAGCCGTCGGCACTGCGTTCGGCCTGTTCCGGACCGGCGAGCAGAAATCGCTTGCCGTCGTCGTCACGCGCACGCTGCTCGCGCTCGCCGTCGGCGTTCCCATCTGTTATGGGCTTTTCAGCGCCGTGCCTGGCGCCACCGCCGCGCGCAGCGTGCTGCCGTATGCGGCGCTCTTCACGCTGGCGTTCGTGATCCTCATCCGTCCTCTGCTCGTTGCCGCAGTGGCGTCGAGCGTCGGTACCCGCCGCACGCTGATCGTGGGCACGGGGCCGGATGCGATGGCCGTCGAAGAGGTGATCGAGAGCCAGGGTGCCCGCCGCGCGGTGGTCGTGGGCTTCTATCCGACCTCGGTGAACGTCCCCGACGAACTCGGTGACCGCAAGGGGCGGGCGCCGATCTTCCCGGCTTCGCTGAAGCTGCAGGCCATCGTCGAGCGGTTCCGCGTGGACGAGGTCATCGTCGCGGCGCGCGAGCAGCGCGGCGGCGCCGTCCCCGTCGACGATCTGCTCGAATGCCGCGTCGCCGGCATTCCGGTGTCGGACGTCGCCGCGTACTACGAACGCGTGCGCGGCGAAGTCCCGGTTGAATCCTCAAGGCGAGCTGGCTGATCTACGGCGCTGCCGGCTTCATGCAGCACCCCCTGCGCACGCTGGTGAAACGCGTCTTCGACGTTGTCATCGCGGCTGCTGCTGCTGCTGATGGCGCTGCCGATCCTGCTGCTGGCCGTGGTCGCCATCTTCATCGAGACAGGCGCGCCTGTGCTGTTCTTCCAGGAGCGTGGTCGCGGTGGCCAGATCTTCCGTTGCCTGAAGCTGCGCACGATGCGGTTGGATGCGGAAAGCGATGGTGTCGCGCGTTGGGCTGCCGCGGGCGATACGCGCGTCACGCGAGTAGGGCGCGTGCTGCGCAAGCTGCGCGTGGACGAGATTCCGCAGTTGCTGAACGTGCTCAACGGCGACATGAGCCTTGTCGGGCCGCGCCCCGAGCGCCCCGTATTCGTCGAGCAGTTGCGCGGGCAGATCCGCTTCTACGATTTGCGGCACTCCATCAAGCCTGGCGTGACGGGCTGGGCGCAGATCCGCTACCCGTATGGGTCAATGGTTGCCGATGCGCAGCGCAAGCTGCGGTTTGCCGGTCTTCTTCTACGTCAAGAACCACTCGTTGGTGCTGGACGTGCTGATCCTGGCGGAGACCGTGCGCGTGGTTCTGTTCGGCGAAGGTGCGCAGTAGCGCCGGCGTCTCTCTGCCGCGGTTCGCCGCGCGCACTCGCTGACGACCAAGTCGCCGATGACTGGAGAAAGAATGATGAAGAAGTCCTCTCGGACCCGTGCTTCGTAGCAGTTGTGCTTTGCCGCTCTGGTGGTACTCATGGGGCAACTGGCAGGGCTGATGGCTGCGCACGATGCGGCTGGATGCGGAAAGCGACGGCGTGGCGCGTTGGGCAGCGGCCGGAGATTCGCGCGTCACGCGCGTGGGTCGTGTACTGCGCAAGCTGCGCGTCGACGAGATCCCGCAACTGCTGAACGTGCTCAACGGCGACATGAGCCTTGTCGGGCCGCGCCCCGAGCGCCCCGTATTCGTCGAGCAGTTGCGCGGGCAGATCCGCTTCTACGATTTGCGGCACTCCATCAAGCCTGGCGTGACGGGCTGGGCGCAGATCCGCTACCCGTATGGGTCATCGGTTGCCGATGCGCAGCGCAAGCTGCAGTTCGATCTCTTCTACGTCAAGAACCACTCGCTGGTGCTGGATGTGCTGATACTGGCCGAGACGGTCCGGGTAGTGCTGTTCGGCGAAGGTGCCCAGTAGTTGCGCCGGCGTCTCTCTGCCGCGGTTCGGGCCGGATGAAACCCGCACTGCACTCGCTGCGCGAGCGGATTGCCAACCGCAAGTCGCCGATGAGCGGCCTGGTCAAAGCTCCGGCCGTAGTGACTTGGGAATGGACTTTGAAGCGTCCTCTCGGCCGGACGCACTGGCTTCGCAGCGGTTGTGATTTGCCGCTGCATTGATCGATACCGGAGGAGAGAGCTCATGGGGCAAGGTTCGCGGGGATTGCGCGTCATTGGATCTGCGTCACTGGCGCTGGCGCTCGCGGTCGGACTCGGCGCCTGTTCGACCGGGAGCAGCTATCCGCCCGCACCGCCCAGTGCTGCAGTGTCGGACTACCTCTATGTCATCGGCCCGCTCGACGTTGTGAACATCGTCGTATGGCGCAACCCCGACCTTTCGATGTCCGTACCGGTGCGTCCCGATGGCCGCATCAGCACGCCGTTGGTCGAAGACCTGCCTGCGCTGGGGCGCAATCCGGCGCAGCTCGCGCGCGACCTGGAAAAGGCGCTGGGCAAGTACATCCGCGATCCGGTGGTCACTGTCATCGTGAACAACTTCAACGGGCCTACCAGCGAGCAGATTCGCATCATCGGAGAAGCAGCCCGTCCGCAGGCGGTGGCGTATCGCAAGAACATGACCGTGCTCGATGTGATGATTGCCGTGGGCGGCCTGACCGACTTCGCCGACGGCAATCGCGCGGTGTTGGTGCGTGGCGCCGAGCAGGGCAAGCAGTACAGCGTGCGACTGTCGGACCTGGTGCGGCGGGGGGATATCTCGGCGAACGTCGACATGCGTCCGGGCGATGTACTGATCATTCCGCAGAGCTGGTTCTGAACTGCAGCGCTGATCGCGGATACGGGGATCTCAACGGCAGCAACGACGGCATCGGAGCATCATGGAAGAAGTCCTGCAACAGTTCATGACTGCGGTGCGCGGCATGTGGCGGCGCCGCTGGGTCGGGCTGGCTGTGGCGTGGGCCGTGGCGCTCATCGGCGCAATCGTCGTGCTGCGCATCCCGGACCGCCACGAAGCGTCGGCGCGTGTCTACGTGGACACGCAGACCGTGCTCAAGCCGCTGATGTCCGGGCTTGCCGTGCAGCCCAACGTCGATGAGCAGATCGGCCTGCTCGCGCGCACGCTGATTTCACGTCCCAACATCGAGAAGATCCTGCGCAGTACCGACCTCGACGTCACCGTGTCCACGCCGCTCGACAAGGAAAAGCTGGTTGATTCGCTGATGAACCGCATCAAGTTCATCGGCAGCGGCCGCGAGAACATCTACAGCATCTCGTTCCAGGACGCCAACCCCGAGCGCGCTCGCCGAGTGGTGCAGGACCTGGTTTCGCTGTTCGTGGAGTCCGGTGTCGGCAACAAGCGGCGGGACGCCGAAGATGCGCGCCGCTTCATCGATGAGCAGATCAAGGGCTACGAGAAGAAGCTGGAAGACGCGGAGAACCGCGTCAAGGAATTCAAGCTGAAGAACCTTGGCTACTCGGGCACGGGCACCGGCGACTACTTCACGCGCATGACCGCACTGCAGGACGAGGTCGCCAAAGGCCGCCTCGAGCTACGTGTTGCCGAAGAATCACGCGACGCGCTCAAGCGCGAACTGGTGGGCGAAGACCCGGTCATGCTGCCGGATACCACGGCCGGCGTGGGCGCGCCGTCGACGGAGTACGACACGCGTATTGCCGAGCAGCGCAAGGTGCTGGACGAGCTGCAGCGCCGGTACACCGACCAGCATCCCGACGTGGTTTCCACGCGCCGCCTGATCGAGCAGCTTGAGGAGCAGAAGAAGCAGGACCTCGAGGCGCGGCGCAAGGCTGCGGCGCAGAATCCGCAGAAGTTCTCTGCCGCCACGAATCCGGTTTTCCAGCAGATGAAGATTTCGCTGGCCGAGGCGGAGGCCAACGTGGCCGCGCTGCGAGCCCGGCTTGGCGAGAGCGAGGCGCGTCTTGGGCAGTTGAAGGCCGTAGCCGGCAAGGCGCCGCAGGTCGAGGCCGAGATGGCGCAGCTCAATCGCGACTACGACGTGCTCCGCAAGAACTACGAGCAGCTGGTCGCGCGGCGTGAATCGGTATCCATGGCCGAGGACGTGGACTCCACTGCGCGGATGGCCAATTTCCGCATCATCGATCCGCCGCGAGTTTCACCAACGGCGGTGTTTCCGAACCGGATGGCGCTGGTGCCGCTGGTGCTGGGGCTTGCGCTGGCAGCGGGGCTTGCCGCGGCGCTGGCGGTGTCGCAGATCCTGCCCACCATCCACGATCCTCGACAGCTGAGGGCGGCCACGCAGCGCGCCTTGCTGGGCAGCATCTCCTTGCAGCCCACGCTTCCCGTGATACGCAAGCGCCGTGTCGCCAATGCAGCCTTTGCCGGCACGCTGGCAGGGCTTCTGGTGGTGTACGGATCCTGGTTTGCGTGGGTCACCCTGATTCATCGCGCCTGAGGGACATCGCATGAGCACCATCGAACAGGCCGCGAAGAGACTGGAACAGCTGCGCCAGGCTGGCGTGGAACTACCCGCCTCTACGGGAATCGCTTCGCCCGGAGCTTCTTCCACTCCCGATGCGGAGCCGCTGCCGCTGCGGGTGGCACGTGAACTGCAAGCGCGCGGCGAGATCGCGCCGCTGCGGGAACCGGCGACGGATGCGGCGACCGCTCCTGCCGCGCTGGTTCGACAGCCAGCGGAAGTTCCAGAGCCGGCACAACCGGTGCGCGAGCCGAGCAGGACCGCACGTTCCGCTCCTGCGGCCCGCACCGAGCGGGTGAACATCGATCTGGGCCGTCTGTCGGCCAACGGCTACGTCACGCCGAACGCGCCGCGCTCCAGGCTTGCCGAGGAGTTTCGCGTCATCAAGCGCCCGCTGCTCATGAACGCGCGCGGCAAATCGGCC
>JBGAIO010000097.1:0-10765 GCA_044225415.1 Burkholderiaceae bacterium
ATGGCGCGGTGCCGGTCGCGCTGCCGCTGCGCGAGGCGCGCGCCTTCGCCTTCGATCCGGCCGATCTCGCCGCGCGCATCGGGCCGAAGACGCGCCTGCTGATCCTGAACACGCCGCACAATCCGACCGGCGGGCTGCTGACGCGCCGCGACCTCGAAGCCATCGCCGACGTGTTGCGCGCGCATCCGCAGGTCTGGATCTACGCCGACGAGATCTACAGCAAGCTCGTGTACGACGGCGAGTTCCAGTCGATCGCCACGCTGCCGGGGATGCGCGAACGCACGATCATCTGCGACGGCGCGTCGAAGACCTACGCGATGACCGGCTGGCGCATCGGCTTCGCCGCCAACGCGGCACTGGCGCCGGTGTTCACGCGCTGGATCACCAACACGGAATCGTGCGCGTCGCAGATCAGCCAGTGGGCGGCCGTGCAGGCGCTCAACGGCCCGCAGGACGACGCCGACGCGATGCGCGACCGCTTCCGCGAGCGGCGGGACCTGATCGTGCGGCGGTTGAATGCCATTCCTGGATTCCGGTGCGCTACTCCGGGCGGTGCGTTCTACGCGTGGCCCAACGTGACCGAGGCCTGCCGCATCACCGGCACGGCCGATTCGGAGCAGTTCCGCCGCCGTCTGCTCGACGCCGGCGTCGCGGTGCTGGCCGACATCCACTTCGGTCCGCGGGTCGAAGGCGAAGGGCAGCACATCCGCTTTTCCTACGCGGCCAGCGAAGCCGCGATCAACGACGGCATGGACCGCATCGAGGCGTTCATGCGCACGGCGATCCGCTGATCCACAGGACGCCGCCGGGAGACGTCATGAGCAACACACCCGACACCACGCGCGCGCGCGACGCCATTTTCCAGCGCATCCGCAGCGCGCAGCGGCGCAGTGCGCCGGGCGAGGCAGACCGTGCGGCGGCGGCCGACTATCTGCAGCGCCATCCGGCCGGACCGCGGCCCGCGCCGTACGCGGACCTGCTCGCGCACTTCCGTGCGATGGCGGAGCGCATGGCCAGCACCGTCGAAACGGTGCCGACGGTGAAGGATGCGCCGCGCGCGATCGCGCAGTACCTGTCTGCGCAGAATCTGGGCAACGAGGCCGTCGCATGGCCGGCGCTGCGGGACCTGCCGTGGACGGACGCCGGCCTGCGCATCGATTTCCGCGCGCCGGAGCGCGACGGGCCGCAGGGCATCGCGCCCGTCGACAACGTCGGCATCACCGGCGCGTTCGCGGGCATTGCCGAGACCGGCACGCTGGTGCTGCTGTCCGCGCCCGATACGCCGGCGTCGAGCCATCTGCTGCCCGAGACGCACGTCGCCGTGCTGCGCGCCGCGGATGTCGTCGCCACGATGGAAGACGCGTTCGCGCGCCTGCGCAGCGAGCGCGGCGGCCCGGCGGCGATGATGCCGCGCGCGCTCAACATGGTGTCGGGTCCATCGCGCACCGGCGACATCGAGCAGACCATCGTGCTGGGCGCGCATGGTCCGTATCGCGTGCACGTGGTCATCGCACTCGCCTGACCCCCGTGGGAACGGCTTCACGATCCCTGCCCTACGCGTGCCTTCCAATAGCGGCGCTGCTGGCGTCGACCGCGAGCGCGGCGACGCCGGCCGGGGACGCCGTCGGCGCGGGCCTGTCGCTGGCGTGGGTCATTCCCTTCGCCGGCATGCTGCTGTCGATCGCGCTGATGCCGCTGCTGACGCCGGTCTTCTGGCACCACCATTACGGCAAGGTCGCGGCATTCTGGTCTCTGGCCACTCTGCTGCCCTACGTGCTGAAACTGGGTGGCGGCGCCGCGCTGCACGCGGTGCTGCATACGGTGATCGCCGAGTACGTGCCCTTCGTGCTGCTGCTGATGGCGCTGTACGCGGTCACCGGGGGCATCTACCTGCGCGGCAACCTGCACGGCTCGCCGCTGGTCAATACCGCGGCACTGGGCGTCGGCACGGGCATCGCCAGCTTCCTGGGGACCACCGGCGCGTCGATGCTGCTGATCCGGCCACTGATCCGCGCCAACGATTCGCGGCGTCACCGCACGCATGTCATCGTGTTCTTCATCTTCCTCGTGTCCAACATCGGCGGCTCGCTGACACCGCTGGGCGATCCGCCGCTGTTCCTGGGCTTCCTGCAGGGCGTGGACTTCTTCTGGACGACCCGCACGATGCTGGGGCCGATGCTGTTCACCTCGATCATCCTGCTCGGGCTGTTCTTCGCGCTCGACAGCTGGTACTACTCCCGGCCCGGCGAACACCTGCCGAAGGATCCGACGCCGGACGAGCCGCTGCGCCTGGAAGGCTGGATCAACGCACTGCTGTTCGGCCCGTTGATCCTGCTCGCCGTGCTGATGTCGGGGATCTGGAAGCCGGGCGTGGCCTTCAGCATCCACGGCGTGGACGTCGAAGGGCAGAACCTGCTGCGCGATCTCGCGATGGTCGCGCTGACGCTGGCGTCGCTGTACCTGTCGCCGCGCGCGCCGCGCAAGGCCAATCACTTCGAATGGGGTCCGATGGTGGAGGTGGCGAAGCTCTTCGCCGGCATCTTCATCACCATCATTCCGGTGATCGCGATCCTGCGCGCGGGCAGCGACGGTGCGATGGCGCCGCTGGTGGCGCTGGTGACGCGTCCCGACGGGCAGCCCAACGAGATGATGTACTTCTGGCTGACCGGCGCGTTGTCGAGCTTCCTCGACAACGCGCCCACCTACCTGGTGTTCTTCAACCTGGCCGGCGCCGACGCGCAGCAGCTGATGGGTCCGCTGTCGGCCACACTGGTCGCGATTTCGGCGGGCGCAGTGTTCATGGGCGCGAACACCTACATCGGCAATGCGCCGAACTTCATGGTGAAAGCCATCGCCACGTCGCGCGGCGTGGCAATGCCCAGCTTCTTCGGCTACATGGCATGGTCAGGGCTGATCCTGCTGCCGCTGTTCGCGCTGCTGAGCTGGATCTTCTTCCGCTGATTGACCAATGAACCACCAAGGAAACCATCGATGATGCGTGTCGCCGTCACCCGGCGCATCTTCCCCGAGCTGATCGACGCCCTGCGAGCGGACTTCGAGGTCGTCGACAACCAGGTCGACGTCGCCTGGCCGCCGAAGGACCTGCATGCGGTGCTGGCCGACGTCGACGGCGCGCTGCTCACGTCCGGCGAGCGCATCGACGACGCGGTGCTCGCGCAGTCGCCGCGGCTGAAAGTCGTGTCGAACGTGGCGGTGGGCTACAACAACCTGGATCTCGCGGCCTGCTCGCGGCACGGCGTGCTGGCGACCAATACGCCCGACGTGCTGAACGAAGCCGTCGCCGACCACGCGTGGGCGCTGCTGCTGGCGGCGGCGCGCCGCGTCGGCGAATCCGAGCGCTGGGTGCGCGCCGGCCTGTGGAAGCGCTGGACCTTCGACATGTTCCTCGGCGCCGAGGTCAGCGGCACCACGCTGGGCATCCTGGGCATGGGCCGCATCGGCCGCGCCATCGCGCGCCGGGCGCGCGGCTTCGGCATGAACATCCTCTTCCACAACCGCAGCGCCGTGCCGTCGGACCTCGCCGAGGGCGCGCGCGGCGTCACGCTGACCGAGTTGCTGCAGCAGTCGGACCACCTGATCCTGATCGTGCCCTACAGCACGGCTGCGCACCACCTGATCGACGCCGGCGCGCTCGCTGAAATGAAGCGCACCGCCGTGCTGGTCAACATCGCGCGCGGTGGCATCGTCGACGATGCGGCGCTGGTGGCGGCGCTGCGCGCCGGCCGCATCGCTGCCGCGGGGCTGGACGTCTACGAGAACGAGCCGGCGCTGCATCCCGGCCTGCTGGAACTGGAGAACGTCGTGCTGACGCCGCACATCGCGTCGGCGACGCGCGCGACGCGCACGGCGATGGCCACGCTCGCGATCCGCAACCTGCGCGCGGCGCTGGCCGGCGAGGTGCCGCCGTCGCTGCTCAATCCCGAGGCGCTGGAACGGCGGCGCCGCTGAACCCGACGACTGCGGAGACGACATGCCCGACATCCACATCGTGCGCGACCATGGCGTGACGCTGGCGCGAGCGAAGGAAGTGGCGCAGCGGGTGGCCGATGACCTGGCCCGCGAATACGACCTGGTCACGCGCTGGGTCGGCAACGCGCTGCACTTCCAGCGCAGCGGCGTGCAGGGCGTGATGCGCGTCGACGACGACCGCATCGACCTGGAAGTGACGCTGGGCTTCCTGCTGAAGGCGTTCCGTTCCAGCTTCGTGCATCACATCGAGCGCGAGTTCGATGCGCGGCTGGCGAAGGCTCCGGCGCAGCCTGCTGCGGCGAAAGCGCCGGCCAACGCGCCGGACAATGCACCGGCCAAGCCGCTGAAGAAGCCCGCACGCAAGCCGCGCACCGCGCGGAGCGTCGCGCTGCGCGCGGTGCACCGTCCCGCTCAGCCCTTCAGATCGTCGATCAGCGCGACGTACTGCTTCATCGCGTCGTTGCTGCTCAGTCCCTTGATGCCGTTCCACGCGTCCCACTTGGCGCGGCCGACCATGTCGGTGAAGCCCGGGCGCGAGCCTTCGACGTCGCCGCTCGACGCCTGCTTGTAGAGGGCGTACAGCTGCAGCAGCGTCTGGTTGTCCGGGCGCTCGGGCAGGCTCTTGGAACTGGCGACGGCTTGTTCGAACTGGGCTTTGAGGTCGCTCACGGCATCTCCCTGGTGGATGTGGCACGGTGGCATCGCGCGGCGGGCTCGCGTGGAGTCCCCGAACCCGCAGGGCGCCTGCCCCGCATCGTATGATAGCCAGCGACCCTCGACGGTCGCGCGGCGCAGGCTGCAGAACGACAGGCTGACGGGAGACGAGATGGGCATCATGGGCAAGCGGGAACGGCTGTCGCCGGTCGACACCGCGTGGCTGCGGATGGACTCCAAGTCCAACCTGATGATGATCGTCGGCGTCTACGAGTACAGCGCCGAACTGGACTACCACCGGCTGCAGCGCCGCATCGAGCGCACGCTGCTCACCCACAATCGCTTCCGCAGCCGCGTCGTCGAGGATGCCGCCGGCTACGTCTGGGAGATCGATCCGGACTTCGACCTCGACTGGCACGTGGCGCGCACGGCGCTGCCCGGCGACGCTTCGACGAAGGAGCTGAAGGCCTTCGTCGCACGCATCGCCGGCACGCCGCTGGACCAGAACCGGCCGCTGTGGCAGTTCCACGTGGTCGAGAACTACGCGGGCGGCAAGGCGCTGGTGGTGCGCATCCACCATTGCATCGCCGACGGCATCTCGCTGATCGGGGTGCTGATGGAGATGACCTCCGGGAGTCCGGAGCCCGACGAGCGCGACGACAAGCCCTCCGCGCTGCGCGGCCGATCGGGCAAGCGCGGTGATGGCGATGGCGACTGGCTGCGCCCGCTCACCGATGCGGCTGTCATGGCGCTGGATACCACGGGCGACGTCGCGGCGCGCACGCTGCAGGCGTCGGCCGCGCTGCTGGACGGGCCGGATTCGGTCGGCAGTTCTGCGGCGGACGCTGCGCGTACCGCCACGCATGTCGCCACGCACGCCACGCGCGACCTGGCGGCGGTGCTGCTGATGTCCGACGATACGGTCACCAGCCTCAAGGGCCTGCCGTCGGGGACCAAGCGCGTTGCCTGGAACGAACCGCTGCCGCTGGACGACGTCAAGGCCGTCTGCCGCGCGCTGGGCTGCTCGGTCAACGACGTGCTGCTCGCGTGTGCGGCCGGTGCGCTGCGCGGCTACCTGAGCGCGCGCGGCGAGAACGTCGATGGCGCGGAGCTGCGCGCGATGGTGCCCGTCAACCTGCGCGATCCGCGCCACTGGAAGGACCTGGGCAACAAGTTCGGTCTGGTGCCGTTGCTGCTGCCTGTGGGCATCGCCAATCCCATCGCCCGCGTCTACGAGGTGCAGCGGCGCATGAACGAACTGAAGGGCAGCTACACCGCCGTGGTCACGATGGGGCTGCTCGGCGTGTTCGGCTTCACGCCCAAGTGGGCGCAGAAGCCGGTGCTGGAGTACCTGGCCAGCAAGGCGACGGCCGTGATGACGAACGTGCCCGGGCCGCAGAAGCCGCTCTACCTGGCCGGCGGGCTGATCCGCCGCATGATGTTCTGGGTGCCGCAGTCGGGCGAGATCGGCGTCGGCGTGTCGATCCTGTCGTACGCGGGCGGCGTGCAGTTCGGCCTGATCACCGACCGTGCACTGTGCGAGGAACCGCAGCAGATCATCGATCGCTTCGAGCCCGAGTTCGAGAAGCTCGCGCTGGCGCTGTGCATGCTGCCGTGGGAGGGCATGCCGGACGCGGACACCGCGGAGAGCTGGCTGTTCGCATGACCGATCCGCTGTACCGGGCCGATGCGTGGCTGCGCTCATGCGACGCGGTGGTGACCCACGTCGGCGACGACGGCGTCGAACTCGATCGCACCGTGTTCTATCCGCTGGGCGGCGGCCAGGCCGGCGATGTCGGCTGGCTGACGCTCACCGACGGCACCCGGTTGCGCGTGGCCGACGCGCGCAAGAGCCGGCGCGACGGCGCCACGCCCGACGACACGCAGCATCTGCTGGACCCCGCGTCCGACTGGCGCGGGCGGCTCCTGCCCGGCGCGGCCGTGCACGCCGAGATCGACTGGGAGCGGCGGCTGCGCCACATGCGCTTCCACACCGCGACCCACCTGCTGTGCGCCGTGGTCCGCCAGCTCGTCGATGGCTGCAGCATCACGGCCGACTACGCGCGGCTCGACTTCGCGATGACCGAGCCGCTCGACAAGGAAGAGGTGCAGGCCGGACTCGACCGGCTGATCGCCGGCGCGCATCCCGTGACCGCGGAGTGGATCACCGACGAGGAATTGCGCGACAGCCCGCAGCTGGTCAAGTCGATGAGCGTGCATCCGCCGATGGGTTTCGGCCGCGTGCGGCTGCTGCGCGTGCGGGACGTGGACCTGCAGGCCTGCGGCGGCACTCACGTGGCCAACACCCGCGAGATCGGCGTGCTGCGGGTGGCGCGCATCGAGAAGAAGAGCGCCCGCACCCGGCGGGTGGTGCTGACGATGGACACGGGCACGGGCAGGGACACGGATAAACCCGCAGCCGCCCCGGCGGCCTGAATCCGCAGCGCTGGGCTGATCGCGCGGACTGCCGGGCGTATGACCCGTTTCCGCGCGATTTGCAGGCCGCGCGGTTGCGGTGAAATGGCAGCGCAGCGCAGTCGCGATCCGGCCCCAGAGCCGGCGATCGGGCGCTGCCCATGGAGGAGGAAGATCATGCGACGCCTGACAGTCAATGCCGCCCTCGGCGGAATCATCTTCGCCGCTGGCCTGCTGCAGGGCACGGCGCTGGCGCAGGGCAAGGACTCGTCCAAGGACGCCGCCAAGGACGCGACGCTGCGCGCCGTCATCGTGCTGGACTCCTCCGACTCGGCGAGCGACTTCCTGACGCTGGCGGTCGCCAACACCGGCCTGAGCCGGCTGGCCGGCACGCGCGCGGTGCTGCTGCCGCAGCGCGACCTCACCGACGCGATGCGTTCCACACGCACCGGCGAGAACGACATCATCATCGCGCCGCCGCACGTGGTGGCGTCGGCGCTGATCCACGGCTACGAACTGATCGCCAACACGGGCGTGCAGTCGAAGTACGTGCTGGTGGGCAGTCCTTCCATGAAGTCGCTGGCGGACCTGAAGGGGCGGCGCGCGTACTTTCCGCAGCAGGACTCGCTGCGCAGCTATGTCGCGCGCGGCCTGCTGGCCAAGGAAGGCCTGACCACGCGATCGCTGAAGCAGGTGACCTATGGCCAGACCAGCGGCGCCGGGCTGCTGACGGTGGCCGGCGGTGCCTCCGAAGCGACGGTCGCGCTCGAGAGCGAATGGCTGGAGTGGAGCAAGGGACAGAAGTCGCCCGGCCAGGTGCTCGCGGTATCGCAGTCGATGCCGGGGGGCCTTGCCGTCGTGGTGAAGAAGACACTGCCTGCCAACGTGAAGCAGGCTGCGCTGCAGTGGGTGACGTCGCCCGACTTCATCGTGCCCGGCGTCGGCCGCTTCCGCCCGGCGACCGATGCGGCGCCCTACGAATACGTGGCGAGCCTCGGCATCTTCACGCCGTCGGAGCTGACCTGGAAGCGCGTCACGGCGCGCGAGGCGATGGAGCTGGCCGACCAGGGCGCGCGCCTGGTCGACGTGCGCACCGAGAAGGAATACGCGGCGCGGCACGCGCGCGGCGCGGTGAACCTGCCCTACGTCGAGAAGAGCCTGAAGGAAATCGACTACGACGCGAGCGCGATTCGTTCGCCGGCCTGTCGACGCTGAGCAAGGGCGACCCACTGGTGTTCTTCTGCAACGGCGCCGAGTGCTGGAAGTCGTTCAAGGCGTCGAAGGCCGCGCATGACGCCGGCTATACGCGCGTGTACTGGCTGCGCGGCGGCATGCCGGAGTGGGTCGCGCAGGGGTTGCCGACCGCGCCCTGATCCTCGGTGGGCGCGCCCGGCGCGCCCGGCACGCACTTGCGCGGCGCAGCCGCGCAGGCCCGCAAACGCGGCGCGCGCACCTTTAGATTCCGCCCGGGCGCTCGGCCGCCCCGGCGGAGGATCCATGAACGCGCCTGAACAGACTCGCCTTCGCGCTGACGCGCGCCGGGATGCCACGCGCGTCGTGCGCGCGCCGCGCGGCACGGCGCTGTCATGCCGGAGCTGGCTCACCGAAGCTGCCTACCGCATGCTGCAGAACAACCTCGACCCCGAGGTCGCCGAGGATCCGCAGCGGCTGGTCGTGTACGGCGGCATCGGCCGTGCCGCACGCGACTGGGCCTCGTTCGACGCGCTGCTCGCGGCGCTGCGCGAGCTGGCCGACGACGAGTCGCTGCTGGTGCAGTCGGGCAAGCCGGTCGGCATCTTCCGCACGCACGCCGACGCGCCGCGCGTGCTGCTCGCCAATTCCAATCTCGTGCCGAAGTGGGCCACGTGGGAGCACTTCAACGAGCTCGACCGCAAGGGCCTGATGATGTACGGCCAGATGACGGCCGGCAGCTGGATCTACATCGGTAGCCAGGGCATCGTGCAGGGCACGTACGAGACCTTCGCCGAGGCGGGACGCCAGCACTTCGGCGGCAGCAGTGGAAACGGATGGTCGGGGCGCTGGATCCTGACGGCGGGCCTCGGCGGCATGGGCGGCGCGCAACCGCTGGCCGCGACCTTCGCCGGCGCGGTGTCGCTGACCATCGAATGCCAGCCGTCGCGTCTGGAGTTCCGGTTGCGCACGCGCTACCTCGACAAGCAGGCGCGCGACCTCGACGATGCGCTGGCGCTGGTGCAGCACCATTGCGCCCGCCGTGAAGCCGTGTCGATCGGGCTGGTCGGCAACGCGGCCGAGCTGCTGCCGGAGCTCGTGCGCCGCGCACGCGCCGGCGGTCCCCGGCCCGATCTCGTCACCGACCAGACCTCCGCTCACGATCTCGTGCACGGCTATCTGCCCGCGGGGTGGAGCGTCGAGCGCTGGCAGGCCGCGCAGGCCGATCCTGCGCAGCACGGCGAACTGACCGCGGCAGCAACCGCGTCGTGTGCCGCCCACGTGCGCGCGATGCTCGACTTCCAGGCGCTCGGCGCGAAAGTCGTCGACTACGGCAACAACATCCGGCAGGTGGCGCACGATCACGGCGTGGCCGACGCCTTCGGCTTCCCCGGTTTCGTGCCGGCGTACATCCGGCCGCTGTTCTGCGAAGGCAAGGGGCCGTTCCGCTGGGTGGCGCTGTCAGGCGATCCGGAAGACATCCATCGCACCGACGCGAAGATCAAGGAACTGTTCCCGCACAACGCGCACGTGCATCGCTGGCTCGACATGGCGCGCGAGCGCATCGCGTTCCAGGGCCTGCCCGCGCGCATCTGCTGGCTGGGGCTGGGCGAGCGACACGTCGCCGGACTCGCCTTCAACGACATGGTGCGCACCGGCGAGTTGAAGGCGCCGATCGTCATCGGCCGCGATCATCTCGACACCGGCTCGGTGGCGAGCCCGAACCGCGAGACCGAGTCGATGCGCGACGGCACCGACGCGGTGTCCGACTGGCCGCTGCTCAACGCGCTGCTGAACACGGCGGGCGGCGCGACCTGGGTGTCGCTGCATCACGGCGGCGGCGTCGGCATGGGCTACTCACAGCACGCCGGCGTCGTGATCGTCGCCGACGGCACGGAGGCCGCCGCGCGGCGCCTGGCCCGCGTGCTGTTCAACGATCCGGCGTCGGGCGTGATGCGCCACGCCGACGCAGGCTACGAGACGACCATCGAATGCGCGCGCCGCAACGGCCTGCAGTTGCCGATGCTGTCGCGCTGATGCAGGAGGCGAACGCGTGTCCGATGCGCTGACGATCGTTCCGGGAAAGCTGACGCTTGCGGAGCTGCGTGGGCTGTGGCGCGGCGCTGCGGCCGGTCCCGCGCCGCAATGGCAGCTCGCGGCCGATGCGTGGCCGGCCATCGACGCGTCGGCGCAGGCGGTCGGCCGCATCGTCGAGCGCGGCGACGCGGCCTACGGTATCAACACCGGCTTCGGACTGCTGGCGAAGAAGCGCATACCCGCGGAGGAACTCGCGCAGCTGCAGCGCAACCTGATCCTGTCGCATTCGGTGGGCACCGGCGAGCTGCTGCCCGACACCGTGGTGCGGCTCGCGCTCGCGCTGAAGATCGCGAGCCTCGCGCGCGGGCATTCGGGCGTGCGCCGCGGCATCGTCGAGGCGCTGCTCGCACTGGCACATCTCTTCGAGCTGCGACTCGGCCATCGAAAGACGCGCCTGCTTGACCATGAAGTCGAGATC
>JBGAIO010000098.1:0-10281 GCA_044225415.1 Burkholderiaceae bacterium
GCAGGAAGCGCTGCGGCTCAGCCGGTTTCCGACTACGACGCTGCGCCTATCGCCGGCGCCGTGCTGAGCCAGGCCGAGGTGGCAGAGGGCGACCGCTCAGGTGCCGATGAGCGTCACGAACGCGACGTCTATGTGACGCTGCCGGTCGCCGCCCTGCTGCGGCCTCGGCGAGCGCGGCCTGCGCTCGGACGTCGAGCGTCCCGATCCGCTGCTGGCGCCGCTGACCCGCGGCGCCCCCATCGGCCGGCTGCGCATCACGGCCGACGGCGAATCCGTCGGCAGCGCGCCGGTGGTGGCGCTCGAGAGCGTGGGGCCTGCCGGCCCGTTCCGGCGCGCGTACGATGCGGTCAGACTGTGGTGGCGGCGCCAGTGAGGCGTGGCCCGAGGGAGATGCAATGGGTGGGGCGAAGTACCTGCTACCTGAACAGCCCGGTGGCACCGCTGGCGAAGGCGACGATCTCCGTGCTGGATCGCGGCTTCATAGTCGGCGACGGTGTCTACGAGGTGGTGCCGGTGGACACGGTCGACGGCGTGCGTGCGCCGTTCCGCGCGGTGCCGCACTTCGAGCGGCTGCAGCGCAGCTGCGACCGCATCGGCCTCGCGAATCCGTTCTCGACCGACCAGTGGCTCGACCTGCTCGACGACATCGTCGAGCGTCATCCGTGGCCGCGTCAGTCCGTGTACCTGCAGCTCACGCGCGGCGTGGCGAAGCGCGACCATGCGTTTCCGGCCGGCGTGGCGCCGACGGTATTCGTCACCACCTCGCCGTGGGCCGCCATCCCGGTGGAGCAGATCGAGCGCGGCATCGCCTGCGTGACGCACGCCGACGAGCGCTGGCTGCATTGCGACGTGAAGAGCATCTCGCTGCTGGGCAACGTGCTGATGAAGCAGCACGCCACCGACAGCGGCATTCGAGACCGTGATGCTGCGCGACGGCTTCCTGACCGAAGCGTCGAGCGCGAACGTGATGGTGGTGAAGGGCGGGCGCCTGCTCGCGCCGGCGAAGTCGCACCAGATCCTGCCGGGCATCACCTGCGATGCCGCCTACGACCTGGCGCGCGAGCATGCGCTGCCGATGGAACTGCTGACCCGTGTCCGAGGCCGAGCTGCGCAGCGCCGATGAACTGTGGCTGTCGTCCTCAGGCCGCGAAGTGCTGCCGATCACCACCCTCGACGGCGCGCCGGTGGGCAATGGCCGGCCGGGGCCGCTGTACGCGCAGCTGCGCCCGTGGTTCCTGGCGGCCAAGCGCGCCGATGCGCAACGCTGGCAGCAGCGTCGTGCGGCGCGCAGCGCCAGGTCGACGGCGGTGGCCGCCTGAGGCGGGGACGCGATGAGCGGCACCGAGATCGATCCGCCGAAGGGCCTGCAGTTTCCGACGGACTTTCCGATCAAGATCATGGGGCGCACCGACGAGGGCTTCGCGCAGGCCATCGTCGACATCGTGCTGCGCAGCACGCACCCGACTTCGATCCGTCCACGCTGGAGATGCGCAGTTCCAAGGACGCGAACTACCTGTCGCTGACGGCCACGGTGCGCGCGACCTCGCGCGAGCAGCTCGACGCGCTGTATCGCGCGCTGACCAGCCATCCGATGGTCAAGATCGTGCTGTAGAGCGAGGCGCAGACAGTGATCGTGCGCGACCTCGAGCGCGTCGACTACCTGCCGACGTGGCAGGCGATGCGCGACTTCACCGACGCGCGCGACGCCGTCACGCCCGACGAGCTCTGGATCGTCGAGCATCCGCCCGTGTTCACGCTGGGCCAGGCCGGACGTCGCGAACACCTGCTCGCCGCCACCGACATCCCGGTCGTGCACACCGATCGCGGCGGGCAGATCACCTATCACGGGCCGGGACAGGTCGTCGTCTACACGCTGGTCGATCTGCGCCGCCTGGGCATCTTCGTGAAGGAACTCGTGTTCCGCATCGAGCACGCGGTGCTGCAGACGCTGGCGACGTGGTCGATCGACGCGCGACGCGTCGCCGGCGCGCCGGGCCTGTACGTGCCGTGGGGCAATGACCGGCCCTCCACGGTGGCGCCCATGGCAGGACTGGCGAAGATCGCCGCGCTCGGCATCAAGGTGAGCCGCGGCGCGAGCTACCACGGCGTGGCGCTGAACGTCGCGATGGACCTCGCACCGTTCGCGCTGATCGATCCGTGCGGCTATCGCGGACTGGCGACGGTGGACATGGCGACCCTCGGTGTGCGCGCCGCGCGGGAAGACGTCGCGAGCCGTCTCGCCGACCGGTTGCGCGCACACCTGACGCCACGCACGGCAGCGCCGCACGCTCAGGCGGCTTGACCCGCGCACTCAGCGCGTGTCGACTTCGAGCCTGTCGATGCTCGCGGCCTCCAGCCGATCAGCGCCGTCGCCCTGCATCAGGAAGTCCACCGCGACGACGTCGCCCACAGCGAGCGTCTCCACGTCGAACGCGCGTTCCTGGATGTAGACCTCCGCCGTGTTGCCGTCGTCATCGCGCAGCCGCACCGTGTTCTCGCGCGCATTGATCGACGCCACCGTGTACACACCCGGCGCGGCGCCGTAGCCGACTGCGCCGGCATCGAACCGGCCCAGGCGCAGCGGCAGGCCGGGCTCGATTGGGACGGCCGGGCAGCGGACGGTAGATGGGCGGTGACACGCGCTGCGCAAGCACCACGGTCGCCGTCAGCGACAGCGCCGCGCCCGCCACGCCGGACAACCACCCGACGATCAAGCGACGTCGATTCATGGGCCGCTATCGGCCGCTGGCATCGATGGGCTCCTCGCCGATGCGCGTGCCGTCGGGCCGGAAGATCTGCTTCGCCGCATAGCGACGGCTGTCCGCCGCCGCAGACTCGGTCGCCATTTGTGCCGCCTGTGCATAGGGCAGCGGCTCCTTGCTGCGTGCGATCACGACGCGTCGCGTCGCCGGGTCGAGATTCACGGCATAACGCGCCAGGTTGTACAGCAGGTACATCGCATACAGATTGTCCGCGTCCTCGTACTGCCCCTGCTCCTTGCGGAAGTCGCGCGACAGCACCGACGGGAAGCGATCCGGAAGATCGCCAGACGCCACCTTGTCGCCGCCGTGCGGATCGACGTAGTTGGACGTCGGATACCCCTTGCGGGTACAGGACGACGCGTCATCGATAGCCGCGCGCGTTCCACTCGTCGATCAGCTTCAGCGCCATCTCCGTCGGCAGGTTGGCGTTGGCCGCCGCGACGATGCGCCGGCCCGACAGCAGGCGCGGTGCGCTGACGTCCAGTTCTCCGTGCAGGTAGCCCGCGCCATGGTAGCGGAAGGCCGAACCGATCGTCTTCGCGCAGTTCAGCCGCAGGTAGTCGTACTTGATTTCGCCATCGTGGTACTCGGTGTTCCGCGCCCGCCGGTGGTAGTCGTCGTTGATGCGGCCGAAGTAGCCGATCAGTGCCTGCCGATCCGCCGCCGGCACGCCATGGACGCGGATGCCGATGACCGACCGCTTGTAGACCTCGCCGAAGTCCAGCCCGAAGGAGGCGGTTTCGCCGAGCGAGGACGTGCGCCGTACAGGTACTCCTTCTTCGGGATCATCGCCATCAGGTTCTGCGTATAGAAGCCGCTGGCATGCTGGCGCGCGCGATCCGCGTAGAAGTTGGCCGAGTAGACGAGGTCGTCGCCCGCGACGGCATCGCGCACGCCGAGTGCGAGATGCCCGGCCGATCCGCCCTTCGACGTGCCGAAGCTGATGAACAGTTCCAGGTCGTAGGGATCGGCGCGCAGTCTCGTCGAACACCTCGGACAGCCCCGCTGGCTGCGGGCCGCCCCGGCTGCCGAGTTCAGCCGCCGACGCCGCGAACGGGAGGAGCAGGCACGCGACCGCGCAGATCGCCCAGGCGGCGATCGCTGAGAGCAGGCGCTGAAGGCGTGCAACGACGATCGGATGTACACCAGCGTGCGTCCGCTGGCAAGCTACCTCTGGCCAGTCCTTCGCCTTGCCGGCGAATGCGGGCCGCGGCTGCGCGGTGAAGTACGCGGCGATGTCATAGGCCTGCTGGTCGGTCAGCGAGCCGCCGCTGCCCAGCGGCATCTTGGCCTGCACGAACGCCGCCGCCACCGACAGCCGCGCCATGCCGCGCCGTCGTTGAACGAGTCCGGCCCCACAGCGGCGAAGCGTACACGCCCGGGCCTGCCTTCAGGCCCTGGCCGGCGGCGCCGCACGACGCGCACTGCGCCGCATACAGCGCCTTGCCGCGCTGCGCATCGGGGCCGCCGGCGCGCTCAGGCTCGCGGGAAGCCGCGCCTTCTGCGCCGGCCCCGACCGGCACGCCGGTCGACAGCCACGTGATGTGCGCGAGCGTGCCGATCATCTCGGCGCTGCCCGCGGGCAGCGGCCGGACGTTCATCGAACGCTGGAAGCAGTCGTTGACGCGGTCCTCCATCGATTCGACGCGTCCGCTGCGCGAGCGGTACTCGGGGAACAGGCCGGTCAGGCCGACCAGGGGCGCCGCCAGCGCGGTGCGTCCGGCATCGAGGTGGCAGTTCGAGCACTTGAGCCCGTTGCCGACATAAGGCTTCGCGGCCACCTGCGTGTCGGTGACGACGCGCAGGCCGAGCCGTATCGCGTCGCCCAGCGCGCCGGTCGGAATGGCGTTGGCCGCGGGCGGCGCGAGCGGTACGGTGGCGACGGTCTGGCCCTGCGCGGCCGATGCGGCAACCAGCAGTACGCAACCGAGCAGGCCGCCGCCAGCCGCCAACCGGACGATGCGTCTCGACATGCAATTCTCCGAGGAACCCCTCACGCCGCAGTCTAGTGGGCTGCCGCGTTGCGCGGCCCCGGCCGGTAAAATGATCGTCCTTCGTTGATCCGCCCTCCGATGCCCGCCGACCCTCCCGCCACCCGCGACCCCTACGCCAAGCTGAAAGGCGAAGCGAAGACCGGCAAGGTCTTCAGGCGCTTCGACATCAAGCCGGTGCAGGCGGCGGACCTGCTGCGCAAGCCGGAGTGGATCCGCGTGAAGGCGGGTTCGCCGAGCACGCGCTTCTACGAAATCAAGAACATCCTGCGCGAGCACCGGCTGCACACCGTGTGCGAGGAAGCGAGCTGCCCGAACATCGGCGAGTGCTTCGGCCACGGCACTGCGACCTTCATGATCATGGGCGACAAGTGCACGCGGCGCTGTCCGTTCTGCGACGTCGGCCACGGCCGGCCCGACCCGCTCGACGTCGACGAACCGCTGAACCTGGCGCACACCATCGCCGCGCTGAAACTGAAGTATCGGTAGATCACACCGGTCGATCGCGATGACCTGAAGGACGGCTGCGCGCAGCACTTCGTCGACTGCATCCGCGCGACGCGCGCGTCGCCGCAGACGCGCATCGAGGTGCTGGTGCCGGATTTTCGCGGCCGGCTCGACCGCGCGCTCGAGATCCTGACCGCGGCGCCGCCCGACGTGATGAACCACAACCTGGAAACGGTGCCGCGGCTGTATCGCGAATCGCGCCCCGGTTCCGACTATGCGCATTCGCTGCAGCTGCTGGCCGAGTTCAAGCGCCGCGTACCCGGCGTGCCGACCAAGAGCGGCCTGATGGTGGGCCTTGGCGAGACCGACGACGAAATCCTGCAGGTGATGCGCGACCTGCGCGCACACGACGTCGACATGCTGACCATCGGCCAGTACCTGGCACCGACGACGCACCATCTGCCGGCGCTGCCATGCATCCCGGACACCTTCGCCGTCTCGAACGCGAGGCGGCGGCGATGGGATTCAGCCTGCCGCCAGCGCGGTGCTGGTCAGTCGAGGCCATCACGCGACCGGCAGGCGTGCCGCGGGCGGTGGAAAGCCACACGCCTGGATGACGGTGGCCGCTGGTGCTGAGCGGCACGATCAGCATCGCGCTGATCGTCGTGCTCGGCATCTTCGTGTTCCCATGGCTGCTGACGCGGCGCGTGGTGGACAGTGCTGTTGGCGACCGCGCTGCTGGTGCCTCTGTTCGTCGCCTTCCAGCTCGGCAGCAGCGAGGCAGAGAGCATCGCGGCGCTGATCGCGGCAGGACTTGCCGGTTGCGTGCCGGCGCTCGTCGCGCTGATCGTACGGCGGCTGCAGGGCGAGCCTTGATCCACGCGGCGGCGCGCGACCGCGGTTGACTCAGGCGGCTGCCTCGCCGGCTTCCGCCTGCAGCACCTGCGGCGGCAGCGGCGCGTCGAGCGCCGCGCAGATCATGCGCAGCGCTCGCCGCCTTCCAGTTGGTGTGATCGTCGACGAAGGCAGTCGCGGTGGCGGCTTTGATGAGCTGCGGCTTCACCAGCGGTGCCAGCTGGTTCAGCCGGTCCAGCGCCCGCGACACCGCGTCGAGACGCAGCGCGTCGATGGCGACATGCGTCAGCGGCACGTCGCGCAGCAGCACCGCCCCGGCGTTGAACGCGCGTTCCGGGTGCTGCGGCAGGCGCACGGCGGCGATCAGCGACAGCACCAGCGCAACGTCGGGGGCGAGCTCGGTCAGCGCCGAGTAGCGCATCGCCGACGGGGCGCGTCGCCGCCGGGCCGAGGCGCCGCTGCAGGATCGAGTACAGCAGGAATTCGGCGACGGTGACGCGACCGTCGGCCGCCACCAGGCCGTGCGCCGCGCGCAGCAGCTTCGCCTGCGCCGCGGCAGGCAGCCGGCGCAGCGCCGGCATCGCAACGTCGACCAGCGGCTGGCGCGCACCGGGCGGCAGCAGCGCAATCTGTGCGTGATACCGCTGTGCGAGTTCCGCGGCATCTTCGCCGTAGGTCTCGGCCACGCGCGCGCGCTGCTGGGCGCGCACGTCGGCGTCGCCGTCGACCAGCAGGCCCAGCACCAGCAGTTGCGCGCGCGTGCCGTCACCGGCGGCGCGCTGCAATGTCGCCACCCCCTCACGCTGCGCGGCGTCGAGCGCGAACTCGGCGCGCCAGGGCTGCGCCGTGCCGATGCCCGTCTCGATCTTCGCAGCGGCCGCCGCCGCGCCGGCCGCGACGAGTCCCGCGAGGGGACTGGCAGCCGATGGGAGCGCGGTCGCCGCCGTCGTCGCACTGCCATCGGCCGCGGCAGCGCGCCCGAGCGAAGCCGTAGCTGATGGCGTGTACTGGACCGGCGAACGACGCTTCTCGACCGGCGCGGGCTGCAATCCGCCGAGCGCCAGCGCAACCGCGTTCTCCGGTGCCGGCAGCGCGGGCAGTTCACGGCCATAGATGCGCCGGATCCGTTCGGCGAGCGGCGGATGCGTCGCGAACACGCCGCTCACGAAACTCGGCCGCGCCGCTCCCAGAAACAGATGCGACAGCGATTCAGCCTGCGGATGCTCGATGCGCGTGCCCAGACCATTGGACTGCGACAGTCCCGCAATCCTGCGCAGCGCGCCGCCGATCGAATCCGGATTGCGCGTGAACTGCACGGCGCTGGCGTCGGCCAGGTACTCGCGCTGCCGCGACACGCCTGCCTTGATCAGCCGCCCGCAGACGACGCCGATGTAACCGAGCACCCACAGCGCGAGGCCGGCCGTGAACAGCAGTGCGATCGCATTGCCGCTGTCGCGTCCGCCGCTGCGCGTGCGCGCGCCGATGTGCATCAGGAAGCGGCCCGCCAGCGCGACGATCAGCAGCCCGTACAGCACGCCGATCATGCGCAGGTTGAGCGCCATGTCGCCGTTCAGGATGTGCGAGAACTCGTGCGCGATCACGCCCTGCAGTTCATCGCGCGTGAGCCGCGTCAGCGTACCGCGCGTCACCGCCACCACCGCGTCGTCGATCGAGTGGCCGGCGGCGAAGGCGTTGATCGCGTTCTCGTCGTCCATCACGTAGACGCGCGGCATCGGCACGCCCGAGGCCAGCGCCATCTCCTCGACGACGTTCAGCAGCCGGCGGTCGAGCAGGTCGCGCGTGGACGTGTCGACCTCGCGCGCGCCGACCATGTCGGCCACCGCGCTGCCGCCGGCCTTCAGTCGCGTCATCTCGATCCACGTGCCGCCGAGGATCAGCCCCAGCACGACGAGGGTGTTGGTGAAGTAGAAGCCGGCCGGCAGCGCGGGCGCGCGGACCCCGCCCTGGAACAGGAAGCCGTGGTAGATCAGCGTCGCCGCGACGTTCACCGCGATGACGATCGCGATGATCGCGAGCACGAACATCACGATCAGCCGCCGGCTGTTGCGGCGGGCGAGTTCCTGATGTTCGAAGAACTTCATGGCGCCAGGGCAATGGATCCCCGCTTGCGCGGGGATGACCTCTCGGCAGTCGGCGCGCCGCGGGCGGCCGGATCAGAACTGCACGCGCACCGGCGCACGCTCGGCGTCGCTGTCGGTCGCCTTCAGCAGTTCGGCGGGCGCGAAGGAGAACATGCCCGCGATCACGTTCGTCGGGAACTGCTGCGACGCCGTGTTGTAGGTCATCACCGAATCGTTGAAGGCCTGGCGCGCGAAGGAGATCTTGTTCTCGGTGCCGGTCAGCTCCTCGGTGAGCTGCATCATGTTCTGGTTCGCCTTCAGGTCCGGATAGGCCTCGACCAGCGCGAACAGCTTCGACAGCGCGCCCGACAGCGCGCCCTCGGCGGTCATCAGTCCCTGCATCGCGCTCGCACTGCCGGGATCGGCGGCCGCCGCGGCATTGGCGGTGACTGCGGTGTTGCGCGCGGCGATGACGCGTTCGAGCGTTTCGCGCTCGTGCTTCATGTAGGCCTTGGCCGTTTCGACCAGGTTCGGGATCAGGTCGTAGCGGCGCTTGAGCTGCACGTCGATCTGCGCGAACGCGTTGCGGAACGTGTTGCGCAGCCGGATCAGGCGGTTGTAGGCGCCCACCGCCCAGAACAGCACCAGTGCGATGACGACCAGCACGATGATCAAGCCCATCTCGCTCAACCTCCGGAGGAAGTTCCGACGCGCCCAGCGGGCGTCGTGAGCGGCGGACTATAAGACAAGGGGGCGCGGGTGCAACGGCCGAAGTGACCGTTCATCACCCGATTTGCCCCGATGATTCCCTCGCTACTTCGGCGCGAGCACGCGCCGCTGGTCGACCTCTTCCTGCGTGGCGATGTCGAACACCTTCACCACCTGCTTCACGCCGGCGACCTTGCTCGCGACGATCGCCGCGATCTGGCCTTCCTTGTCGGTGACGTAGCCCATCAGGTAGACGATGCCGCGCTCGGTGACGAACTTGATCGAGTTGACCTCGACCTCGCGCGTGTTGATCAGTGCCGTGCGCACCTTCGCCGACAGCGCCGTGTCGGACGCACGCTCCGAGGTGGTCGACGGCGGCAGGATGGCGAGTTCGTTGACGACCATGCGCACGTTCTGCGAGGCGGCGGCCACGCTGCCGGCGCGCGCCTTGGCCGCCTCGTCGGGTACCTCGCCGGTCAGCAGCACCTTGCGGTCGAAGCTGTTGACGTTGATGTTCACCGGCTGGTTCGCGAACACGGCGCGCAGCTCGTCCGCCAGGCGCAGCTGGATCGTCTGATCGTCGATCTGTGCGCCGGTGGTGCGCCGGTCGGTGACCACCAGGGAGGTGCCCGCGGCGACCGCTCCGATCACCAGCGGCGCACACGCCGTGCCGGCGGCCAGCATCACCACCGACGAAACCGCCGCCGCCAGCGCGCCCGCGCGCTTCCTCATGCCTTTCATCGACTTCTGCTCCTGTCCTGTGGCGCAAACGCGTTGCGCAGCCATTCCATTGTGCCATCCGCCTGCACGCCGATCACGTCGAAGCGGCACGCGGGCCAGCGGTCGCCGTAGTGCTGCAGCAGCCAGTGCTGCGCAGCGCGCGCCAGCCGCTTCTGCTTGAAGACGTCCACGCTGGCGGCCGCACCGCCGAACGACGTTCCGCGGCGCATGCGTACTTCGACAAACACCACCGCATCGCGTTCACGCACGATGAGATCGAGCTCGCCCTCGGGGTAACGCACATTGCGTGCGATCAGCCGGCAGCCGTTCGCTTCCAGATGCCGGAGCGCGGCGAGTTCGGCAGCGTCGCCCGCGCGCTGCCGCGGCGTGCGCACGCCCCTGGCGCGCGGCGCCTTCGGGGCACGCGTGCTCACCGTGCCGGACCGATGCGCTGCACGCTGCCCGCGCGGTACACGGCGAGCATCGGCGTGCGCTCGACGCGCAGCGATTGCGCGCGGTCGATGCTCAGGCGGCCGGTGACGCCGTCGATGTCGAAGCGCCGCTCGCCCTTCATCCACGCCGCCGCGACGCGATAGGCATCGATGCCGAGCGCGTACAGCCGCTGCATCTCGGCCGTCAGCGCCGACGCCGGGGCCGGATAGACGACGACGCCGCTGTGGTCGGGTTCCAGCAGCCACGGCATGTCGACGAAGCGCA
>JBGAIO010000099.1:0-9643 GCA_044225415.1 Burkholderiaceae bacterium
GCTGGCGCTGCATTCGACGCGCGCCGACGCGGGCGCGGCCGACCTTCAACGCGTGGCGCACGAACTGGAGATCGAACTGAAGCGCGTGCCCGGCACACGCGAAGTCAGCACGCTGGGCGGCCCGGACAGCGTCGTGCGCGTGACGCTGGATCCGGAACGCATGAGTGCGCATCACGTCACCGTGGCCGACATCGAGCGCGCGCTGCGCGCTGCCAGCCAATCCACCCCGGCCGGCGCGCTGACGACCGGCAACCGCACCGTGGAAGTCCGTGCCGGCCAGTTCCTGCGCAATGCATCCGAGGTCGCGCAACTGGTGGTGGGACTGTCCGGCAGCGCCGGCGAACGACGGCCGGTCCTGCTCGGCGACGTGGCCGACGTGCGGGCGGGCGCCGATACGCCGGAACGCTACGTCTGGCACGGCGCGCCAGCTCAGCACGGCGCGGCGCGCACCTTCGACGAATATCCGGCCGTGACGCTGCAGCTGTCGAAACAGCCCGGCGCCAACGCGGCCACCGTCGCGCAGGCCGCGCTGCAGCGGACCCGGCAGCTCGAAGGCCAGCTGATCCCCGCCGACGTGGTAGTCACCGAAACGCGCAACTACGGCACCACCGCCGACGACAAGGCGCAGCAGCTGATCCGCAAGCTCGTCTTCGCGACGCTGTCGGTCATCGCGCTGGTGTGGGCGGCGCTGGGACGTCGCGAGGCCGTCATCGTGGGCGCCGCCGTGGTGCTGACGCTGGCCGCGACACTGTTCGCATCGTGGGCGTGGGGCTTCACGCTGAACCGCGTGTCGCTCTTCGCGCTGATCTTCTCGATCGGGATCCTCGTCGATGACGCGATCGTCGTGGTCGAGAACATCCATCGGCGCGCAGGGCTGGACCATCAGCCGCTCGCCCAGGTCATCCCGCATGCGGTAGACGAAATCGGCGGCCCGACGATCCTCGCCACCTTCACCGTCATCGCCGCACTGCTGCCGATGGCCTTCGTGTCGGGCCTGATGGGGCCCTACATGGCGCCCATCCCCATCAACGCGTCGATGGGCATGCTGCTGTCGCTGGGGATCGCGCTGGCCATCACGCCGTGGATGGCGTTGCGCCTGCTGCCGCGCCACGCCCACGCAACGCCCGGCAGCAGCGACCGCGTGGCCGCGCGGCTGGCGGCACTCCTCACACGCCTGATGCGCCCGTTCCTGCGCGGGGATGCGGGTCGTGGCGCGCGCCGTCGGCTGGCACTCGGCATCGCCGCCGCGATTGCGCTGGCCATTGCACTGGTGCCGCTGAAGCTCGTGGTCATGAAGATGCTCCCCTTCGACAACAAGTCGGAATTCCAGGTGGTCGTGGACATGCCCACCGGCACGCCGGTCGAGGCCACGGCCGCGCTGCTGCGCGAACTGGCGACCGCGGTCGCGCAGGTACCGGAGGTCAGCGACTACCAGGCCTACGCAGGACTGGCCGCACCCATCAACTTCAACGGGCTGGTGCGCCAGTACTACCTGCGCAGCGGCGGCGAGGTGGGCGACCTGCAGGTCAATCTGGTCGATCGCCACCAGCGCAGCCGCAAGAGCCACGAGATCGCGCAGTCTGTGCGTCCGGCGCTCGAGGCCATCGCACGCCGCCATGGGGCGGACCTGAAGGTGGTCGAGGTGCCGCCGGGACCGCCGGTCCTGTCGCCCATCGTCGCCGAACTCTACGGTCCCGACGCCGATGCAGCGATGCAGCTGGCCGCACAGGTGCGCAGGCTTTTCGAATCGACGCCCGACGTCACGGCCGTGGACAGTTCCGTGCAGGACGCGGCCGAACGCATCGAGCTGCGCGTCGACGTCGCGAAGGCGCAGCACTACGGCATCGCGCCGGCCGACGTCGCGCACACCGCGAGCCTTGGCCTGGCCGCCGGCGACGTGGTGCCGCTGCACGACGGCGCCAGCAAGTACGCCGTGCCCGTGCGCGTGGGGCTGGACGACGCGCAGCGGGGATCGCTGGATGCGCTGTACAAACTGCGCGTGCGCGGCAACGAGACAGTGCGCGACGCGGCGACCGGCCTTCCCTACGAGATCGCACTCGCCGAACTGCTGCAGCCGGTCACGCTGCAGCGCGAACCGGTCTACTACCGCAAGGACCTGCAGCCGGTCGCCTACGTGACCGGCGACGTCGCCGGCGGGCGCGGCCACGCCGACTCGCCGCTGTACGGCATGTTCGCGCTGCGCACCGGTCTCGCGCAGTTGCAGGCGCCCGGCGGGCTGCCGCTGGCGGAGCACTGGATCTCCGCCCCGGCCGACCGCTACAGCAGCTTTGCGCTCAAATGGGACGGCGAATGGCAGATCACCTACGAGACCTTCCGCGACATGGGCATCGCCTACGGTGTGGGGCTGGTGCTGATCTACCTGCTGGTGGTCGCGCAGTTCCGTTCCTACTCAACGCCGCTGGTGATCATGGCGCCCATCCCGTTGACCATCGTCGGCGTGCTGCCCGGCCACGCACTGCTGGGCGCGCAGTTCACCGCGACGTCGATGATCGGCATGATCGCGCTGGCCGGCATCATCGTGCGCAACTCGATACTGCTGGTCGACTCCATCAATCAACGTCTGGCCGCCGGTCAGGACTTCGAACAGGCGACCATCGACGCCGCCACGGCGCGCGCGCGACCGATCCTGCTGACGGCGGTCGCCGCTATGCTGGGCGCGTTCTTCATACTCGACGACCCGATCTTCAATGGCCTGGCGATCTCGCTGCTGGCCGGCGTGCTCGTGTCGACGCTGCTGACGCTGCTGCTGATTCCGGTCCTCTACTACGCGTTCCACTACCGGACGGTCGCCACTACCGCGCCCGACGGAGATGCCGCCGTGCCGGCCCACCAACCCGCCTGAGGAAATCATGACCATCGATCGCGTCATCCACGTCTTTGCGGGCAGCGTCGTGCTGCTTTCGCTGCTGCTGGGCGTCAGCACGAGCCCGTTGTACGCCTCGCCCTGGTGGCTCGCCGTCACCGCCTTCGTCGGCGCCAATCTGTTCCAATACGGTCTGACCCGCTTCTGCCCGCTGGGCTGGGTGCGGAAGCGGATGGGAGTACCGGAGACCCGCCATGCCGACCGCCAAGGCGCCTAGAAAGTCGACCACACCGGCCGCGCCGCGGCTCAACGCGGTGGCCCACGCTGCGGCCCGCGCCCGCAACGACCTCGTGCTTCGACTGAAGCGCGTCGAAGGCCAGCTGCGCGGCGTGCAGCGGATGATCGAAAGCGGCGAGGACTGCGAGGCCGTCGCCCAGCAACTCGCGGCGAGCCGCAAGGCGCTGGACAAGGCATTCTTCGAACTGCTGGCGTGCGCGATCGAGCACCCCGAGTTCACGGCCACCGGGGAACCGCGCGACCAGCGCATCCAGCGCATGGCGCGGGTGCTGGCGAAGCTGGGCTGACGGCGCAGGCCGGCGGCCCGACCGTCATGGTCGGGAACGCGGTCCCCGCGCCGTCCGCAGGTCGCGCGCGATCTGCAGGAACGCGCGCACCAGCCGCGCGTCGCGCCGTTCCTTCAGGCAGACCACGTGCGCGTGCGTGTGAATGGCCAGGTCGCGGATGCGCACCGGACGCAGGTCCTCGTGCGGCACGTATTCGGCTTCCGACACGACGCCGATGCCCACGTTCATGATCACCGCTTCGCGGATCGCCTCGCGGCTGCCGATCTCCATCACCACGCGTGGCACGACGCCCGCACGCGCCAGCGCGTCGTCCACCGCCTTGCGCGTGGTCGATCCCTGCTCGCGCAGGATCATGCCCTCTCCCTGCAGTTCCGCAGCACGAATGGAACGGCGCCGGCCGAAGCGGTGCTCGCGGTGCACGAACACCAGCACCGGATGCCGGCTGTACGGCATCGACTGGAAGCGCGCATCGTCGGTGTACTGCGCCAGCACCGCGACGTCGGTGCGGTAGTCGAGCAGATCGGCCAGCACCGCGGCGGAGTTGCCCAGCCGCGTCGCGATCTGGATGCCCGGATAGCGCTGGTTGAAGCGCGCCAGCATCTCCGTCACGTGGAATGGCCCCACCGCACCGACGTGCAGTGCGCCGGTGCGCAGTTCGCCGGCGTCGGCCAGCAGGTTCACCGCTTCGGCCTCGAGCGCGAAGATGCGCTGCGCCACCTCGTAGAGCTGCTCGCCGATGGTGGTCAGCCGCACGCTGCGGCCGCGCCGGTGGAACAGGTCGGCGCCATAGCTTTCCTCGAGGAAGCGCACCTGCGTGGTCACCGTGGGCTGGCTGATATGCAGCAACCGCGCGCCGCCGGTGAAACCGCCGGCCCGCGCCACCGCATGGAACGATCGCAGCTGCGTCAGTCGCACGGGTCTCATCTCCTCGAATTTCGACCGGATGTCGATCGGATACCGCACCGGCCGGGACGGAATGAGCATAGCTTTTCTGAATACAAAGGCCAAAACAAAAGTATTTGATCAATACGGGCGCGCGCGCCGAGACTTCGCCACCGGCCACGCAGCCATAGAGCCGGATCGGGAGACAGCCACGTGTACCGGTATCACAACCCGGTCGCCATCCGCATCGGCAGCGGCGCGCTGAGCGAGCTGCCGGCGACGCTGGCAGGACGCCGCGCCGTGCTGGTCACCTTTCCGGAGGCCGCAGGCCTGGGCCTCGTCGAGCGCGTGCGCGGCATCGTCGGCGACGCGCTGCTGGGCGTCGAAGACCGCATCGAGCCCAATCCCGACGTGAGCTACCTGGCGCCGATGTACCTGCGCTTCTGGCGCGACTACGCGGACTGCGAGGCCATCGTCGCAGTCGGCGGCGGCAGCGCCATCGACACGGCCAAGGCATTGATGGTCGGCACCGCCAGCGGCGGTTTCGACGAGCTGATCACGCTGCTCACCGCGGGGCAGCCCTTCACGCCGGCGCGTGTCCGCGCACTGATCGCGGTGCCGACCACGGCGGGCACCGGCAGCGAAGTCACGCCCTGGGCCACCCTCTGGGATCGCGCCGCGGGCCGCAAGCATTCGCTGCATCTGCACGAGACCTGGCCGGAGGCCGCGATCGTCGATCCGGACTTGATGCTGACGCTGCCGCGCGCGGTCACGCTGCAAAGCGCCCTGGATGCGCTGTCGCACGCGCTCGAGTCGGTCTGGAATGTCAATGCGAACCCGGTCTCCGACATCTTCGCGGTGGCCGCGGCCCGTGAAGTGATGGCCACGTTGCCCGATTTGCTGGATCAGCCCGGCAGCGGTCCGCTGCGCCAGCGCATGGCGGTGGCGGCGCTGCAGGCGGGACTGGCCTTCTCCAACACCAAGACCGCGCTCGCGCACTCCATCTCCTACGAGATGACCCTGCGCTTCGGCCTGCCGCACGGCATCGCCTGCTCGTTCACGCTGCCGATGGTGCTGCAGCGCGCGGTCGGCGCCGACGCCGGTCGCGATGCGGTGCTGGCGCGCATCTTCGACGGCGACCTTGCCGGCGCGCCGGCGCGACTGGAGGCCTTCCTGCGGCGCGTCGGCGTCGCCACGGACTTCGCGCACTACGGCGTCGATGCGAACGACGCGCAGCAGATGATCGCCAAGATCATCGCCAACGCGCTGGGCGGCGTCCGCGGCCGCAACTTCATCGGAGTGCAGGCATCGTGACCACTGGAACCATCGATCGCATCACCGACGTCATCGACGGCATCAGCATCTGGAGCGGCAAGATCGTGTCCTGGCTGATCGTGCCGATGTTCCTCGTGCTGTTCTACGAAGTGGCGGCACGCAAGTTCTTCCAACCGACGGTCTGGGCGGTGGACATCGCCACCATGTGCTACGGCACGCACTTCTTCCTGGCCGCTGCGTGGACGCTGCAGCAGCAGAAGCACATCCGCACCGACTTCTTCTCCAAGAACTGGTCGCTGCGCACGCAACTCGTCATGGACATCGTGCAGTACCTGGCGTTCTTCCTGCCGGGCATGCTGATGCTCACGTACTTCAGCTGGCAGTTCGCGGCCGAGTCCTGGGAACTGAGGGAAGCGCTGATGACGACCTGGAGGCCACCGGCCTATTGGTACAAGACGGTGATTCCGCTGGCCTCCGCGCTGATCCTGCTGCAGGGCCTGGCCGAAACGCTGAAGTGCTTCAAGTCGCTGCGCACGGGCGTCGACTATCGCATCGCGGGAGAACCCAGTGAACTGGTCTGAGCCCCTCTGCACCGATGGAGCCTTGCGATGAGCAACGAAGTGCTCGGGCTGGTACTGCTGGCCCTGATGTTCGTCGTCATCCTCGGCGGCTTTCCGATTTCGTTCACGCTGATCCTGCTGGGCACGGTGTTCGGCTACATCGGCCTGGGCGAACGCGTGTTCTACCTGATGACGTACCAGGTGTTCGGCACCATGATGGACACGGTGCTCGCGGCCGTGGCGATGTTCACCTTCATGGGCTACGTGCTGGAGAAGGCGGGCCTGATGAACCGGCTGTTCCGCGCGGTACAGCTGCTGTTCGGACGCGTGCACGGATCGCTGTATCTCGCGACCATCTTCACGGCCACGCTGTTCGCGGCGGCCACCGGCATCGTCGGCGCATCGGTCACCATCATCGCGCTGATGGCCGCGCCGGTGATGATGCGCTCCGGCTACGACGTGAAGCTGTCGGCCGGCACCATCTGCGCGGGCGGCACGCTCGGCATCCTGATTCCGCCCAGCGTGATGCTGGTGGTCATGGGACCGGTGATGCAGGTGTCGGCCGCGCGGCTGTACGCCGGCGCGCTGCTGCCCGGCCTGCTGCTGGCCGGCCTGTACCTCGTGTACACGCTGGGCCGCGTGTGGATGAATCCGAAGCTGGGGCCGCCGCTGCCGCCGGAGGAGCGCAACGTGCCCGCATCGAAGATCATCGGCGAACTGGTGTACGGCTTGGTGCCGCCCGTGGTGCTGATCGTTGCGACGCTGGGCACCATCGTCAGCGGCTGGGCCACGCCCACCGAGGGCGCGGCCATCGGCTGCATCGGCGCGCTGGGGGTGACCGCGGCGCACGGCCGGCTGACCTGGCCGATCTTCAAGGATGCGGTCTATCGCACGGCCATCACCACCAGCATGGTGATGGTGCTGCTGGCGGCGTCGACCTTCCTGGGCTCCGTGTTCTCCGCGCTGGGCACGCCCGCCTACATCGCCGAGACCATGGTCGCGTGGCAGATCCCGCCGACGATGGTGATTCTCGCGATCCTGGTGCTGTGCTTCATCCTCGGCTGGCCGCTGGAGTGGGTGCCGATCGTCGTCATCATCGTTCCGATCTTCCTGCCGATCCTCACTGCGCTGAAGGTCGACATGGTGTGGTTCTCGATCCTGCTTGCCGTCACGCTGCAGACCTGCTGGCTGTCGCCGCCGGTGGCGCTGTCGGCGTACTACCTGAAGGGGATCATGCCCCGGTGGGACCTCGCGGACATCTACAAAGGGATGATGCCCTTCATGGCGCTGCAGTGGATCGCCGTGCTGATCCTGTACTTCTTCCCGCAGATCGTCCTCGTGCTGCCCAACATGGTGTTCGGTGCGAGGTAGTTGGTGCGCTGTCAAACCCAGAACGAGGAGACAAGCATGGAACGCAGGAAATTCCTGAAAACGACAGGAGCCGGTCTCGCCGCGGGTGCGGCGGCGGCGCCGGGCCTGGTCCAGGCCCAGGCCCAGGCGCAGACCATCCGCTGGAAACTGCAGAGCGCCAATCCGGCCGGCACGCCCCACATGGAACTGCTGAACCGCTTCGCCAGCAACGTCGAGCGCATGTCCGGCGGCCGACTGAAGATCGAGGTGCTGACCAGCGGCGCCATCGTCAACCCCAACGAGATTCTCGATGCCGTGAGCAAAGGCGTGGTCGACGCCGGCCAGTGGTGGACCCACTACGCGACCGGCAAGCACCCGGCGGGCGGACTGTTCAGCGCGCCGCTCGGCGGCTCCGGCAGCGGGCTCGATCAGTTCGGCCAGCTCGCCTGGTATTTCCGCGGCGGCGGCCGCGAGCTCTACCTCGAGTACTACCAGAAGATCCTGAAGGCCGATGTCATGCCATTCATGTACGCGCCCGATGGGCCCGAAGCCTTCGGCTGGTTCAAGAAGCCGCCGGCGACCGTCGCCGACTTCACCAAGCTGCGCTTCCGCATGTCGTCGGGCCTGCCCAGCGACGTACTGAAGGACATGGGCGGCATCCCGGTCAACATGGCGGGACAGGAACTGATCCCGGCGGCCGAGCGCGGCGTCATCGACGGAGTGGAGTGGATCAATCCGGCCAACGACCTCAAGGTCGGCCTGCAGGACGTGTTCAAGTTCTATTCGATCCAGGGCCTGCACCAGGCCATCGACATCGCCGACATCGTCATCAACGGGGCCCGCTGGCGCGCGCTGCCGCCCGACATCCAGGCCATCGTCGAGACCGCGCTGACCGCGTCGATCTTCGAGGCGATGATGTACTTCGCGGTCGAGAACGCCAAGGCCCTCATCGAGATCAAGAAGAAAGGCGTCACGATGTTCGACGCGCCGCCCGACTATGCGCCGGCGTTCATCAAGTCGTCGAAGAAGGTGCTGTCGGGGCTCGAGGCGAAGGACCCGTTCTTCAAGAAGGTGCTGGACTCGCAGCGCGCCTTCGCCAATACGGTCGTGCCGTACACGCGCGAGACATCGAAGCTGTCGACCCTGATCAGCGGGGCCGCGGAAGTGAAGTAGGGCCCTGCAGTAACACTCCGCGCCGCGCGAAGCCGCAAAGCAAAAGGGGCTGGTCGATGACCAGCCCCTTTTCTGTATGGCGCGCCCGGCAGGATTCGAACCCACGACCCCTTGGTTCGTAGCCAAGTACTCTATCCAACTGAGCTACGGGCGCAAGCAGCGGAGTTTAACACGCGCGCGTCGCCCGGCCTTCCGTGCCGACCGCCGCTAGAAGCCGATGGTCACGCCGATGTTCGCCACCGGGTAGTACTTGAAGTTGTTGATGCTGTTCTGCAGGTCGATGGCCTCGGCCGCGGCATTGGCCTGCAGCTGGGCGCACATCGCCGCCGGCAGCGCGGGGTTGCAGGTCGCGGTCAGCGACGCCTTCGGGCTGCCCTGGTACATCACGCCCAGGTCGAAATAGAAGTTCACGCCCGCGCCGGCCACGTTGCCGTAGCCGATGCCCAGGTAAGGCGCGGCGGACTGACCCGATTTCACCGTGCCGGTCAGGCTGCCGATCGCGGCTGCCGGATAGACCACTCCATTGAGTGTGAAGGTCCCGCCGGTCGGCACGCCGGTCACGTCGATCTTGTTGTCGTTGAAGACGACGCCGCCGGTAATGCGGAACGGGCCGAGCGGACTCCAGTCGAGGAACAGGTTGCCGTTGGACAGGCGCGGCTTCGCGTCGTACTGCACGTCGTCGGAGTCCACCGATGTATTGAAGCTGAGCCATGAATAGCCGACGCGCGCCGACAGCGTCGGCATGATGTCGAAGCCGACATCGCCGCCGACGCCGGTCGTGCCGGCACGGACGCCGACGCCAGCAGCCATCGAGCCATGGGCGGCGAACAGCAGCGCCGCGCCGAACAGAATGCGGGGGAGTTTCAAGCGGTACTCCTGACAGTCACGGTCACGTTATCGGCAACATCGCGACATCATCGACGGTCCACGGCCGCAGGGGCAGCCTACGGACGTGCTAGCCGTGTTGCGGTATCAGAAGGGGCACAGCACCGTAT
>JBGAIO010000100.1:0-9854 GCA_044225415.1 Burkholderiaceae bacterium
GGCATCAGGGAGGCGGCATGAGCCTGTCGGGAGGGCTGGTCACATGAGCTGGATCGACAAGATCCTGCCCCCGCGCATCAAGCGCGAGGAGGGCTCGGCGCGCAAGATCGTTCCCGAGGGCCTGTGGACCAAGTGTCCGAGCTGCGAGGCAGTGCTGTACAGCGCCGAACTGCAGAAGACGCTGATGGTGTGCCCGAAGTGCGCGCATCACCTGCGCATCGATGCGCGTGCACGGCTCGATGCGCTGCTCGATGCCGAAGGCCGCTACGAGATCGGCCAGGAAGTGCTGCCGGTCGATGCGCTGAAGTTCCGCGACAGCCGCAAGTACACCGAGCGGCTCGAGCAGGCAATGGAAGACACCGGCGAGACCGACGCGATGGTGGTGATGGGCGGCGCGATCCGCACGCTGCCCGTCGTGGTCGCGTGCTTCGAGTTCGATTTCATGGGCGGCTCGATGGGCTCGGTGGTCGGCGAGCGCTTCGTGCGCGGCGTCGAGACCGCCATCGAGCAGAAGGTGCCGTTCATCTGCATCACGGCCACCGGCGGCGCGCGCATGCAGGAAGGGCTGCTGTCGCTGTTCCAGATGGCCAAGACCACCGCGATGATCGCGCGGCTGGCCGAGGCGAAGCTGCCCTTCGTGTCGGTGCTCACCGATCCGACCATGGGCGGCGTGTCGGCGAGCTTCGCGTTCATGGGCGACGTCGTCATTGCCGAGCCGAAGGCGCTGATCGGCTTTGCCGGGCCGCGCGTCATCGAGCAGACGGTGCGCGAGAAGCTGCCCGAAGGCTTCCAGCGCGCCGAGTTCCTGATGACCAAGGGTGGGCTCGACATGATCGTCGACCGCCGCGAGATGCGCGATCGCATCGCGCACGTGCTGGCGCTGCTGGGCAGGCAGCCGGCGGAAGCGATTGCGTAGGGCGGGCGCTCCACGCCGTCGCCCCGGCGAAGGCTGGGGCCCCAGTTGATGTGCCGCGGCGTTGACAGGGAAATTGGATCCCGGCCTTCGCCGGGATGACGACATGCCTGCCGACCCATGACTCTGAGTGACTGGCTCACCCGCCTCGAGTCCCTGCACCCGAAGTCCATCGATCTCGGCCTCGACCGCGTGCGTGCGGTCGCGCAGCGACTCGACATCGAGCTTTCCTGCCCGACCATCGTCGTCGCCGGCACCAATGGCAAAGGTTCCACCTGCGCGATGCTCGCCAGCATGCTGCGCGCCGCCGGCTACCGCGTCGGGCTCTACACGTCGCCGCACCTGCTGGTTTTCAATGAACGCGCCCGCATCGATGGCATCGATGCGAGCGACACGGAGCTGGTGGAGCAGTTCGAGGCCGTCGAGGCTGCGCGCCGCGACACGTCGCTCACGTACTTCGAGTTCACCACGCTGGCGATCCTGCGGCTGTTCGCGCAGTCGCGGCTCGACGCCGCGGTGCTGGAGGTCGGACTCGGCGGCCGGCTCGACGCGGTGAACCTCGTCGACGCCGATGTCGCGATCGTCACCTCGGTCGACATCGACCACGTCGACTATCTCGGCGGCACGCGCGAGGCGATCGGCCGGGAAAAGGCGCATGTCTATCGCGCGGGCCGGCCGGCGATCTGCTGCGATCCGCAGCCGCCTGCGACGCTGCTGGAACATGCCGCAGCCATCGGCGCGGATCTCTGGCGCTTTGGACAGGACTTCCGCTACGAAGGCAGTGCCGAGCAGCGCGGCCAGCAGTGGTCGTACATCGGCCGCGGCCAGCGGCGCAGCGGGCTGCCGTATCCCGCGCTGCGCGGCGCGAACCAGCTGCTGAACGCGTGCGGCGCGCTGGCAGCGCTGGAAGCGCTGGCGCAACGCCTGCCGGTGTCGCAGCAGGCCGTGCGGCAGGGCCTGCTGACGGTCGAACTGCCCGCGCGTTTCCAGGTGCTGCCGGGACGGCCGGTGGTCATCCTCGACGTCGCGCACAACCCGCATGCGGCCGCGGTGCTGGCGACCAACCTCGACAGCATGGGCTACTTCCCGGCAACGCACGCGGTCTTCGGCATGCTGCGCGACAAGGACATCGCCAATGTGGTCCGGCACGTCGCGCCGCATGTCGATCACTGGCATCTCGGCAGCACGCCGGGGCCGCGCGGAACGCCGGCAGACGACGTCGCGGCCCTCGTGCGCGCGGCCACGCAGGGCAGCGTGCGCCATGCGTCGATCGACACCTACGACAGCGTCGCCGATGCATGCCGCGCCGCGCTCGAGCGAGCAAGTGCCGATGATAGAATCCTTGCCTTCGGTTCGTTCCTCACGGTGGCCGATGCGATGCACGCGCTGCGCGAGCCCGGCGCAATGCGTGCGCCGATCGAATCGCCCCGCTGAGGACTCCCACTGGAGCGTGGATGGCTTTGGCTTTCTGGCGTCGCAGGCAAGCTTCCGCTGATGCCGCCGCTCCCCGCGCTGCACGCGATCCACGCAATGCATCGCGCTCGCTTCCCGACGACGATTCCGCCCGCACTGCCGCCGCAACGCTGCGCGCGCGTGCGCGGCGCCGCCTGATCGGCGCCGCGGCACTGCTGCTGCTCGCGGTCGTGGTCGTGCCGATGCTGCTCGATCCCGAGCCGGCCCCCGTTCCCGACAACATCCCGATCGACATACCCAGCGACAAGAGCAAGTTCTCGCCACGCCTGTCGCTGCCGCCGGTGCCGGCGCCCGACAACGTGCCGGTCGCGCCCCCGCCCGATCTGCCGCCGCCGGTCGAGAAGGCGCCGGAGAACGCCGCGGAGAAGGCTGCCGAGAAGGCAGCGCCCGCTCCGCAGGCTGCTCCGCCCATGCCACCGGCGAGTGCGCCTCAGAAGTCCGCGCCGCGCGCGGCCAGCGAAGAGGAACGCGCGCGCGCCGCGCTCGAAGGCAAGAGCGCCGACAAGGCGCCCGCCGCGCCTGCCACGGCCACTGCCTCCAAGGCCGGCGGCTTCGCCGTTCAGGCCGCGGCCACCTCCACGGAGGCTGCGGCGAAGGACCTCGCCGCGCGCCTGAAGAAGGCCGGCATCACGTCCTACACCGAGCGGGTCGACACGGCCGACGGCGCGCGCTGGCGCGTGCGCATCGGACCGCTGGCCAGCCGCGACGAGGCCGAGCGCATGCGCGCCCGGCTGAAGACGCAGGGCATCAACGGCAACATCGTCACCCCGTGACCGCCGTCGACTGGGCGCTCGTCGTCGTGGTACTGCTGTCGGTGCTGCTCGGCGTGGTGCGCGGCGTCGTGCGGGAGATCTTTGCACTGGCCGGCTGGATCGCCGGGGTGCTGCTGGCGCTTCGTTTTGCCGAACCGCTGGGCCGGCTGCTGCCCGATGCGCTGCCGCCGGGCGTGCGTACCGCGCTGGCGGGCGTCGGCCTCGTCGTGGCGATCCTGCTGCTGGCGGCGCTGGCCGCGGCGCTGCTGCGTGCGATGCTGAAATCCGCGAAGGTGTCTCTTGAGGATCGGCTGCTCGGTGGCATCTTCGGGGTACTGCGCGCGAGCCTGCTCGTCGTCGGTGCCGTGTTGCTGGCGACGGCTGCCGGCCTGCCGCGCGAGCCGTGGTGGCACGCATCGGCGTTGTTGCCGCCGCTGCAGGCGGGGTTACGATTCGCGACTCCGCTGCTGCAGGTGTCTCTTGCACGCTACGTGGCGCAGAACGAAATGCCTGCGCAGGGAAGGTAGGGAAGCCAGCATCATGTGCGGAATCGTCGGCGTCGTCGCCACCGGGCCGGTCAACCAGCTGCTGTACGACTCGCTGCAGCTGCTGCAGCATCGCGGCCAGGACGCGGCCGGCATCGCCACCGGCGCCGGCAACACCTTCTCGATGTGGAAGGGCAACGGCATGGTCCGCGAGATCTTCCGCACGCGGAACATGCGCAACCTGACCGGCAACGCCGGCATTGCGCACGTGCGCTATCCGACGGCGGGTTCCGCGACCAACCCCGAGGAAGCGCAGCCGTTCTACGTCAACGCGCCCTTCGGCATCACGCTCGGCCACAACGGCAACCTCACCAACGCCGAACAGCTCAAGAGCGAGATGTTCCGCATCGACCGGCGGCACATCAACACGACGTCTGATTCCGAAGTGCTGCTCAACGTGCTCGCGCACGAGCTGCAGGAGCAGAGCTCCAGCGTCACGCTCGATCCGGCGACGATCTTCCGCGCGGTGGCCGGCCTGCACCGCCGTGTGCGCGGCGCCTACGCCTGCGTGGCGCACATCGCCGGCCACGGCATCCTGGCGTTTCGCGATCCCTACGGCATCCGGCCGCTGTGCTACGGCATCAGCGAGACCGAGGGCGGCACCGAATACCTGGTCGCCAGCGAATCGGTGGCACTCGAAGGCCTCGGCTTCCGCTTCGTGCGCGACGTCGGGCCGGGCGAGGCGATCTTCATCGATCTCGACGGCAATTTCCACGCGCAGCGCTGCGCGGAGAGCGTGTCGCTCAATCCCTGCATCTTCGAGTACGTGTACTTCGCGCGGCCGGATTCGGTGATCGACGGCGTCAGCGTGTATGCGTCGCGGCTGAAGATGGGCGAGCACCTGGCGGACAAGGTGAGGCGCGAGTTCCGCGCCGGCGACATCGACGTCGTCATGCCGATCCCGGATACGTCGCGCCCCGCGGCGATGCAGCTCGCGATGAAGCTCGGCATCGAGTTCCGCGAGGGTTATTTCAAGAACCGCTACGTGGGCCGCACCTTCATCATGCCGGGGCAGGCGGTGCGCCGGAAGAGCGTGCGCCAGAAGCTCAACGCGCTGCCCACCGAATTCAAGGGCAAGAACGTGCTGCTGGTCGACGATTCGATCGTGCGCGGCACGACGTCGCGCGAGATCGTGCACATGGCGCGCGAGTCGGGCGCCAACCGCGTGATCTTCGCCTCCGCCGCTCCGCCGGTGCGCTACCCCAACGTGTACGGCATCGACATGCCGACGCGCAACGAGCTGATCGCGCACGGCCGCACGGACGAAGAGATCTGCCGGATGATCGAGGCCGATGGCCTCGTCTACCAGGACATCGACGCGATGAAGCGGTCCGTGTCGGAACTGAGCCCGACGCTGCGCAGCTTCGAGGCGAGCTGCTTCGACGGCGTCTACATCACCGGCGACGTGACGCCGGAGTACCTCGACCGCCTGGAAGCGGCGCGCGAGGCGGCGCAGAACATCGACCAGGAGCAGCTGTCGCAGCTCAACCTGAACCTCGCGTCGGCGGACTGAGGGCCGGCACGCGACTCATATACAATCCTTCCATCGCGCCGATTTGAAGTCTCAGCTTGCGGGCGCTTAACAAATGCGGCTAAAGCGAGGGGCTTGAATGAACCCGCTGCGCCGTCAGCGGGTTTTTTCATGGTCGATCCGACTTCGCATTCCACGCCTTCCCCCACTTTCGGTGACGACACGCTCGCGGTGCGCGCGGGCACGTTGCGTACCGGATTCAACGAGCACAGCGAAGCGGCGTTCCTGACGTCGAGCTTCGTGTTCGACAGCGCCGCGCAGGCTGCCGAGCGCTTTGCCGGCGGCGATGGCTATGTCTACTCGCGCTTCTCCAATCCCACCGTGCGCATGTTCGAGCAGCGCCTGGCCGCGCTCGAGGGCGCGGAGGACTGTCTCGCGACCGCGTCGGGCATGGCAGCCGTCATGGCGACGTGCCTCGCCACGCTGAAATCGGGCGACCACGTGGTGTGCGCCGCGACCGTGTTCGGCGCGACGGTGCAGCTGTTCTCGACGGTGCTGGCGCGCTACGGCATCACGGTGAGCTACGTCGACGGCACCGATCCCGCGGCGTGGCGCGCGGCGGTCACGCCCGCCACGCGCCTGCTCTACTGCGAGACGCCGTCCAACCCGCTGATGGAGCTCACCGACCTCGAGGCGCTGGCCGCGCTCGGGCGCGAATGCGGTGCGCTGACCGTCGTGGACAACTGTTTCTGCACGCCGGTGCTGCAGAAGCCGCTCGACTTCGGCATCGACCTGGTCATCCATTCCGCCACCAAGTACCTCGACGGACAGGGTCGCGTGCTCGGCGGCGCGGTGCTCGGCTCCTCGAAACTGATCCGCGAGCAGTTGCTGCCCGTGCTGCGCACCACCGGTCCGAGCCTGTCCGCCTTCAACGCCTGGGTGCTGCTGAAAGGCCTCGAAACACTCGGCATCCGGATGCGCGCTCAATGCGCCTCCGCGCAGCAGCTCGCCGAGTGGCTGCAGACGCAACCCGCGGTCACGCGCGTGCATTTCCCCGGGTTGCCGTCGCATCCGCAGGCCGCACTGTGCGCGCGCCAACAGGTGCTGCCGGGCGGGGTCGTCGGCTTCGAAGTGGCTGGTGAGACGGAAGAGGCGGCACGCACCCGCGCCTGGCAGGTGATCGACCGCGTGAAACTGCTGTCGATCACCGCCAACCTCGGCGACACGCGCAGCACGATCACGCATCCGGCGACCACCACGCACGGCCGCATCAGCGCCGAAGCGCGCGCGCGCGCCGGCATTCGCGAGAACCTGATCCGCATCGCAGTCGGGCTCGAATCGGTCGCCGACCTGCAGCGCGACCTGGAGCAGGCGCTGGCCGCCTGATCTGCAGAGCAATTCGTCCGTTCGGACGAGTCGCCGTGTCGATGGCTCGGCTGTGCGTGCATCGAGTGCGCCGCAGAGACATCCGTTCGGCTTTCGCCCGAAAGGTTTAGGTCATCCGCTTTACCAAGGAGGGGCTAGCGAGCGCGTGTCTCGCAGCGGTGCTGTCTGGCAGATTCGCGTCGGGCCCAGGGATGGCGCGGGAGCGTCGTCGGGCGACTGCCGAACAGCGAGGAAACGACAATGAACCAGAACACGTACCGCACACGCCTGCCGATGCCGCGCACGCTGTGGTCGGTCGTTGCAACGGCGGCGCTGCTGCTGGCATCGGGGAGTGCGATGGCAGATGCGGCACGCGGGCAGGCCATCTGGTACAACGCGCCGGGGGTGAAGAACAACGCTCTCATTAGGGCCTGCGACTCGTGCCATACGGCGACTGGCAACAAGATTGCCAAGACCGGCGCACAACTGAATGTCTTGTTTGCCAACAACGTAAACGGGATGGGAATCTTCAACAATGTCCTGAACGTCGGCGGCGCGACCGCTGTCGATCTGCTCGACCTGCAGGCCTTCCTTGCCAACCCTGCTGCCGTACCGCTCGCGCGGGCAAGCACATCACCCGGCGCGGCACTGGCCTTCGGCGACCAGGCACTCAGCACGACCAGTCTTCCGCTGACGGTGACACTGTCCAATTCAGCGCCCAGTGCTGCACCGTTCCAGCTCGCCGCCAGCGCCTTTGCCATCACCGGCGCGAACGCCGCGATGTTCGCCATCGCCAGCGGCGGCACCTGCGCAAACAGCCAGACGCTGAACGTTGGGGAATCGTGCACCGTCAACGTGACCTTCACGCCGACCACGGCCGTCGGCGCGAAGAATGCGAACCTCGAACTGCGCTTCACGACGCAGTCGGTGCCGACGATCAGCCTGTTCCTGACGGGCAATGCCACGTCCACGCCGACGCCGACGATCGCGATGTCGGCGACCTCGCTGACTTTTGCCAACACGCCGATCGGCAGCACGACTGCAGCGCAGACCGTCACGCTGACCAACACCGGCTCAGCCGCGCTGAACTTCACGTCGTTCACCGCAGGTGGCGCGAATGCCTCCGACTTCGCCCGCGCTACCACGGGCACTGGCATCTGCACGGTCGGTACGCCGGTCGCAGCGGCCGGCGGCACCTGCACCTTGGTCTACACCTTCACGTCACGCGGCCGCACAGGTCGCTGCGCGTGGCCAGGCCCTTTGGCAGCGCCGGGGTGAAGAACAACGCGACGGTCATCCCGTGCCAGTCGTGCCATGCAGACGGACCGACCGACAAGATGAGCCGCACCGCCACTGCATCAATGGCGCGATTGTCAGCAATACCGGCGGCATGGGCATCTTCAGCAATGTCCTGAACGTCGGCGGCGCGACCGCTGTCGATCTGCTCGACCGCAGGCCTTCTGCCAACCTGCTGCCGTACCGCTCGCGGGCAAGCACATCACCCGGCGCAGCACTGGCCTTCGGCGACCAGGCACTCAACGACCAGTCTTCATGACGGTGACACTGTCAATTCAGCGCAGTGCTGCACCGTTCCAGCTCGCCGCCAGCGCCTTTGCCATCACCGGCGCGAACGCCGCGATGTTCGCCATCGCCAGCGGCGGCACCTGCGCAAACAGCCAGACGCTGAACGTTGAGATCGTGCACCGTCAACGTGACCTTCACGCCGACCACGGCCGTCGGCGCGAAGAATGCAGACCTCGAACTGCGCTTCACGACGCAGTCAGTGCCGACGATCGGCCTGTTCCTGACGGGCAATGCCACGTCCACGCCGACGCCGACGATCGCGATGTCGGCGACCTCGCTGACTTTGCCAGCACGCCGATCAGCAGCACACGACTGCAGCGCAGACCGTGTCCGCTGACCAACACCGGCTCAACCGCGCTGAACTTCACGTCGTTCACCGCAGGTGGCGCGTAGAATGCCTCCGACTTCGCCCGCGCTACCACGGGCACTGGCATCTGCACGGTCGGTACGCCGGTCGCAGCGGCCGGCGGCACCTGCACCTTGGTCTACACCTTCACGCCGTCGGCTGCCGGCTCTCCCGCAGCGCGAGCCTGGTCATCGCGTCGAACAACACCAACGGCAACGTCACGTTGAACGTCGTGGGCATCGGCGTCATCAACACGCCGGAGTTCAGATCGCGTCGCCCAGCCCGGCGACACTGACCTACAACACCGTCGTTGCAACGACCAGCGCCCCGCAGAACGTAACCGTCCGCAACAATGGCGGCGGCACGCTGTCCGTCACCAGTGCCACAGCAAGCAATGCCGCTTACGGTGTCACGGTACCGACTGCCTGCGGCGCGTTGACCAACAGCAGACCTGCGACATCGCGGTCCGGTTCTCGCCCACGGCGACGGGCGCCACCAACGCAACGCTGATGATCAACCATAACGCTGGCGCTGCCGGCACCGTGGCGCTGGTAGGCAACGGCGCGACTTCGGTACCCGCAGTGGCAGTGACCCCCGCGACTGCAACATTCCCGCTGACGGCCGTCGGTCAGCAGAACGCGGTCGCATCGGTTGTGACATTCACCAATAGCGGACCGGGTGCGGTCACGCTCAATACCGTGTCTGTCCCTGCCGGCTTTGCGCTGTGTACGAATTCGACTCAGACGGCCGCACAGGCGCAGACTGCGTGTGGCGTTGCCGTCGCTTTGCCGATCTGCGCCGGCGGTGCGAGCATCGCTCAAGGAGCGTCCTGCCGCGTGGGCGTGAAGTTCGCACCGGCCGCGGCGGGCGCCGTGACCGGCACGCTGACTTTCACGAGCAGCGGCACACCGGCGAACGCGACAGTCGCGCTGAGCGGCACTGGCTCGGCGACTGCGGCTCCCGACATGCGCTATGTCACCTCCAGCGGCACGATGGTCGGCCCGATCTTCGGCGTGACCAAGGCGGGCGAGACGGCGACGTCGATTCGCGTGACCTTGTCGAACATCGGCACCGCATCGATGAAGTTCCTGGCGTCCAACGCGCTGACGATGACCATCACGACGGGCTTCAATCCGACGGACTTCAAGGTCGAGGACACGACCTGTGCGCAAAGCGCGCCGCTGCAGCCGAGTACGGGCACCTGCGTGGTCGACGTTCTCTTCACGCCGACCGCCCAGGGCTACTCGACGCGCAGCGCGATCCTGCTGGTGAACTACGAAGGGGGCGCGGCGCAGATCCCGCTGTACGGCGTGGTCGAAGGCGCGACCGGCACCGCGCCGCCGCCGACGACGCCGACGACGCCGACCACACCCACGACGCCGACGACGCCGACGACGCCCACCAC
>JBGAIO010000101.1:0-11714 GCA_044225415.1 Burkholderiaceae bacterium
GTCGTTCCGCAGAGCGGCGATCTCGAGACCGTGTCGAAGCCGATCAAGGTCGGCAGCCGCGACATCGTCGTCACCATCGACACCGTCGTTCGCTGATCCTGGTGTCGACATTGCCGGCGTTGCCGATGCGGCGCCGGCACAACGAACGTCGATGTGCCTCCTACCTCCGTGGAGGTAGCGTCAACCCGCGCCTTTGGCAGCGTTGACGGCCATCAACCGCGTTACCCTCTCGCCCAATACGGTATGCCTGTCGCCGGGTGTCACGCACCCGGGCCGAAGTCATCGCCTTGATCGGGAGGAAAGCATGAGCAGCACCCTTGGGCGCGCGATCGCAGGCGCGCTATGGTCCATTGCGTTCGCGGCCACTTCGGCCGGCGCCCAGCAGCCCGCGCCGGCAACGAAAGTCCCGCCGGCAAGGCCGGTGGCGGCGAAGCCGGTGAAGTTCGACGCCGGCCCGTGTTTCCAGTGCCACGCGCCGGTCAGGGAGCTCCACGATTCCGGCAAGCACAAGGGGCTGGCGTGCAGCAGTTGCCATACGGGGATCGACGCGCACCTGGGCAATCCGTCCGCGCGTCCGACGACGTCGACCGATCCGGCGACCTGCGGTGCCTGCCACAAGAACCAGTTCGATACCGCGTTCAACATGAACTGGCACCGCACCGCCCGCTTCGAGAAGAAGCAGATGACCGGTCCTTCGCCCAACCCGAGCTTCGACCAGTTGCTGACGCCGCACGGCTTCACGCGCGAGCACAATCTGCCGAGGTCGCACGCATTCATGGTGCTCGACCAGTTCGTCGTCGACCGGGCCTTCGGCGGCCGCTTCTCGCCGAAGGACAGCTGGCGCTACCTGTCGATGCCCGCCAGCAACTTCAAGGTGTGGGACGTCATCAAGGACGACTATCCCGACAACACCGACCAGAAGCCGTTCAAGCCCGGCACCGCCGCGGCCGCGAACCCCGTGTGCGTGTCGTGCAAGACGACGGACCACATCCTCGACTGGGCGTACATGGGCGACCCGGTCCCGGGTGCGAAGTGGAGCCGCACGTCGAAGGTGGTCGAGTTCGTCAAGAGCGTGAACCACGCCAACAACTGCATCTTCTGCCATGACCCGCACGCGGCCAAGCCGCGCGTGGTGCGCGATGCGCTGATCCAGGCGCTGACGCGCACCGACCAGCCGACGCTGTACTCCGAGGATCCGCGCAAGACGAAGATCGAGGTCAAGGACATGGGCGTGCGCGGCTATACGCGCAAGATCGCGCTGCTCGAGAACTACGACGCCAAGCTGCAGTGCGGGCAGTGCCACGTCGAATACAACTGCAATCCCGGCATCGATCCGAAGACCGGCCAGCCGATCACGATGGCCGACCAGCGCACCACTATCGTCCCGTTGGTGGCCGTGAGCAACATCACGAAGTTCTACGACAGCATCAGCTTCCGCGATTTCCGCCACGGCCAGACCGGCGCGCTGCTGACCAAGATGCAGCACCCGGACACCGAGGTGTACTGGAACTCGAAGCACGACAAGGCCGGCGTGCAGTGCTCGTCGTGCCACATGCCGAAGATCACGGACCCGAAGACGAAGAAGACCTTCACGTCGCACTGGCAGACCAACCCGAAGAACTACATCAAGGAAACCTGCCTGACGTGCCACACCGACTGGACCGAGGAGAAGGCGAAGTACGTGATGGAGTCGATGTCCGGCCACTACGCCGGCAAGGTGCGCCACGCCGAGTTCTGGCTGGGCCAGCTGATCGACACCTTCGTCGAGGCGCAGGGCGTGGGCCTGGACGACGCGACGCTGAACTCGGCGCGCGCCAAGCACACGGAGGCGCACGCGAACTGGGAATGGTGGACGGCATCCAACGGGTCGGCCTTCCACAACCTCGACCAGGCGAAGGAATCCCTGGCGCGATCCGCGACTGCGTCGCAGGAAGGCGTGAAGATCCTGCGCGATGCGATGGCCGCGAAGCGCAAGCCTGCCACGCCGCCGCCGGCACCCAACGCGGCGGCGCCGCAGACCACGAAGTAGGGCAACGCCGGCCAGCGCCGCGGTCCCGATGAGTACAGGCATCGCTTTCTGGAGCCTGGCCAGCGCGCTGCTGCTGGCGGCGCTGGCCTTCGTGCTGCCCGCGCTGCTGCGCGGGCGGCCGGAGGCCGCATCGGGCCGCACGGTGCGCGAGCTCAATGCCGCGATCTATCGGCAGCAGTTCGGCGAGATCGATCGCGATGCGAAGCTCGGCCTGATCAGCGCCGTCGACGCGCAGCATGCGCGCGAGGAACTGCAGCGGCGCCTGCTCGAGGACACGCGCGCCGATGCCGCGCCGGCATCGGTGCCGCGCGGACGGCCGGCGGCGTGGGGCGTGGCGGTGCTGCTGCCGCTGCTGGCCGTGGGCATCTACCTGCTGCGCGGCAGTCCGCACACGCTGAACGCGGCACCGTTGATGGCCTCGGCCGCCGACCGCGGCAGCGTCGATGTCGGCACGCTCGAGCGGCACCTGCGCAGCAATCCGCGCGACGCGCGCGGCTGGGTGCTGATGGCTCGCGCACAGGCGGAGGGCGGCGACTTCGCGCAGTCCGCGCAGTCGTACGCGCACGCCCTGGAATCATCCGCCAACGTTGCTCGCGACGCGGGCGTGCTGTGCGAATACGCCGATGTGCTGGGCATGGCGCAGGGTGGGCAGCTGGCAGGGCGGCCCGCCGAGCTGATCGCGCTGGCACTGGCGGTCGACGGTGCGCACCCGATGGCGCTGGAGATGGCTGGCAGCGCAGCCTACGAGGCGGGCGACTACGCGCGGGCGGTGCGGCACTGGAATGCGCTGCTGCCGCAGCTCGAAGGCGATCCGCAACGACATGCGGAACTGGCAGCGGCGATCCAGCGCGTGCAGACCCGGAACTGAAATGGATTCGCGCTTGCGCGGGAATGACGGCGGCACAGCGCGTCATCCCCGCGCGGGCAGGGGGCCATTCTCGCGCTGCTAAAGCATCCCGCTCGACTGCAGCGACTCGAACATCACGCGGGTCAGGTCGGCCAGCTGTGCGGTGGAGTCGCTGCCGCTCGGCCCTGTGGCACGCCCCGACCACATGAGCTTGCCACTCGCCACATCGACGATGGCGGTATCGGCAGCCAGCGCCTCCTGTACGGTGCCGCCGCCGATCGGCAGCGAGATGCCGCCGCCGACGCCGCCGAATCCGCCACTGCTGCCGTAGCTGCCGCCGCCGACGCCGATGCCGATGGTCGGGCCCGGGCTGACCGTGGGCACCGACGTGCTCAATGTGGTGCGGAACACGACCGGCGCGCCAGCCTTGCGCGCGGCCGCGTCGACCGTGTCGTTGACTGGCTGCACGCCGGGATTGCCCGCGATGAACTGGACAGGCTTCGCGCCCTTCGCAGCGAGCTGACGCGCGATCTGGTCTTCGCAGACGGCCTGCACCGTGAAGTCGCGCGCCTGGCACGCGACCATCACGGTCTTGCCGGCGAGCTTCGTGCCGCGGAAATCCGGATTCGACCATTGCGCATCCATCTTGGTCGTCGCGCACGCGGCGAGCAGCACGACGGCACCCGCGGCAATCAGCGCGGACGGAGCGCAGCTCGAGTGACTGTGGAGCGAAAGCATGTTCATGGTGGTGTCCCGGAGGTGGCGGTTTGGCACTGCGGCGCGCCCATTCTGCGATGCCGGCCCGCTCTTGCCAACTGCAGTCCGACCTGCGACGAGCAGCAGGCGTGCCCGTCCGCTCTACACTTCGCGCTGGCACGATCATGGAGTGAATTCGATGAGGATGAACGCAGGCGCCGCGGGCGGTGTCGTCGGCGCGCTGATCGCCACGCTCACGGCGACGGCGCTGCTCGTTCCGTTGCGAGCCGCCGCGCAGGCGCCCGTGGCCGCACCGGCCAGCGTGTGGCCATCGCTGGGTGAACCGGTGGCCCGGCGCGCGGCAGGCCGCTGGCTGTGGGGCGACCTGGTCACCAGCGACGTCGCGCGTTCGCGCGAGTTCTACGGGCGCGTGTTCGGCTGGGAATTCCGCGATCTGGCGAGCGGTGAAGGCGAGCCGGGCTACACGACGATCTTCGCGAACGGCCGGCCCATCGGCGGCATCGTCGCTGCGCGAGGACAGGGCGGCAGCGCCGGCAAGGGCGCGCGATGGATCGGACTGGTGAGCGGCGATCCGAAGACGATGTCGACCCGCGCGGCCGAGCACGGTGGCAGCATCGCCCTGCCGCCGCGCGTGCTGCCGGGGCGCGGAGAACTCGCCGTGCTGGGCGATCCGCAAGGCGCGCGCTTCGGCGTCATCATGACCGAGCAGGGCGATCCGGCGGACCACGTCGGCGGCCTGAACGAATGGCTGTGGGTCGAACTGTGGACGTCCGAACCGGGACGCGCTGTCGACTTCTACCAGGCGGTGTTCGGCTATGCGGTCAGCGCCGCGCCGGGCAAGGGCGGTGCGGGTTACGTGCTGTCCGCCGGCGGCCGCGCGCGCGCAGGCATTCTGCTCTCGCCGGATCCCCAGCTGCCCGCGGCGTGGATTCCTTATGTCCGCGTCGCCGACGTCGCGAAGAGCACGGCGCTGGCACGCGAGCAGGGCGCCCGCGTCGTGGTGGCACCGCGCCGGCACCATCGTGGCAGCATGGCCGTGCTGGTCGATCCGCTCGGCGCGCCCTTCGCAGTGGCCGACTGGGAGGCGAACCGATGAACTGCCATAGCCTCCTGCGCTCTGTGCCGGTGCTGCTGGTCGCCGTGCTGCTCGCCGCCTGTGCGGGCTACAACCTGCAGCTCGGCACGACCGCGAGCAACCTGTCGAACTTCCATACGGTCTACGAAATGCCGGCGAGCAGCCTCGTGCCATGGACCGAACGTTCGACGCCGATCGACATTCCGCCACCGCCGGATGATTCTTCGGGCGCGAGCACGTTGCCCGCAGCGGGCAGTGCATTGCCGCCCGAGCGGCCAGCCGGCACCACGCGCACTCCCGGCCGCTGAGGCAACGCATGGCAACGCATACCGCCATCGCCGCGACGACTACCGCCTTGATCCGCATGCTGTCCGACGGCTTCCCGTCGTCGCTCGGTGCAGCTGCGATCGAACCCTTCGACGGCGGGCTGGCCACCGCGCCGCCGCGGATGCTGCTCTGGCTGTATCGCTTCGTGCCGGTCGCAGCGATGCGCAACCGGCCGGTCGGCGGCGCGCCGCGGCCTGAAACGAGGCCCGGTGTGCGGCCCGCGGCGGTCGCAGTGGATTTGCACTACCTGCTATGGGCGCAGGGGCTGGCGCCGCTGCAGCAGCAGCAGGCGCTCGGCTGGACGTTGCGCCGCCTGTCCGACCGGCCGATCCTGACGACCGACAAGCTGAACCAGGGCGGCGCGGTGTTCGAAGCCGACGAAGACGTCGCGCTGCTGGTCGAGGCCATCGCCGCTCACCGAACTCACCGCGCTGACGCGGCGCTGGGCACGGTGCCGCCGTGCGTGCTGCCGATCCACGCGCGCAGCATTCACCTCGAGGCGGTACGTAGGTCAAGTCGAGATGGATGCCGCTGCTGGAGATCCTTTCTCAATCCCTGCACCCACGGCAGCCCGTGCCAGCGCCAGCCGTCGGCCTACGCGATGAGCGGCATGCGTACCTTCGAAGCTGGCCAGCACGTTGTAGATGTTGCCGAGGCCAGCTGCCGCAGCGGCACGCGCGGCCGCGTGTCGAGCACCCGCTGCCGGCACGGCGGCCACCGGCTCGTCCGGACGCACGACATCGCGCAGCGCGCTGACGAACATCGCGGACGGCAGGATGTCGGCGCCGCGCCATTCGATGTTGATCGAATCGGGCACGGCGCCGACGAAGCGAACCTCGGCGGGCGTGCGCACGTCACCAGTCGATGCACGGCGCACGCTGAACAGCGTCCGCACCTCGACGGGCGTCACCGCGCCGGCGTAGAGACAGTTCGAGCTCGATGCGACGTGCGCGCCAGGTCGAAGATCCGCCATCGGCGGCGGAGCCGGCGCGACGGCCCGTCGCGAGATCGTAGACGGTGGCGAGCGTGGCGCTCATCGGCGGGGTGCCCTGTCTGGAAGCGGTTGCGCAGCGTGGCGTCGGCGCCGGCCAGCGACGAAGGCTGCGCGGATAGCGGTCGCGCCGGGCGGCGGGCAAGAGCAGCAGGCCGCGGAACAATGGGGGCCTGCGCTATTGCGAGCAAGGCTTCAGCCAGCCGAGCTTTGCCGAATAGCCTTCGCGCTCGCTACGCCCGCGTCTTCCGGTGCTGGTTCAGGTGCTTGCTGGCGTTCTCCAGGTCGCCCGCGCGGCGGTGAGCTACGCCATGCCCAGCAGGAGCACGACTTCGCTGGATACCGCGCCCTGCGCGAGCTCGCGCTTGAAGAAGTCGCGCGCAATGGCGTACTGGCCGCGCTGCATCGCGACCAGACCCTGGTTATGGAAGTAGAAGGGCGGTTCGGGTTCCAGTTTCGCGGTGTCCAGCGCAACCTCCGCCGCCGTCGAGCTGGCCTACCTGGCCGGGTCGGCCGCAGTTCTGCGAGGTTCGATATCGCACGCGTGTTCTTCGGATCGCGCTGGTGCCCGGTACGTTGAGCACGTTCCGCCGACTGCGGAGACGCGCGTCGCGCGCATCAGCTCCAGCGTTCATCGTGCTGACGAAGTCCGGGTTGTAGAGTAGCGATGCGCGCCCAGGCATAGGCGTCGTCGAGCTGGTTGCGCATCAGCGCTTCCACCGCGCGATTGTTCATGTACATGCTGATGATCGCCTGCTCGCTGACCTCCACCACGCGCAGCGTGCGAAGCTGGTCGGCCGGCAGGAAATCGATGGTGAGGTCCCGGCATGCGTTGGTGCGGTCCTGCGGCTCGGCTGCCCAGCGTGATGTTGACGTGGCCGGCGCATCAGGAAGTTGGCGTTGCGGCTCCACGCCTCGAGCAGGCGCTCTGGAAGCGCACGCCCAGCCCCATCGCGGGCAAAGGCCGCCGTCATGATGACCAGCGACAGGCAGTTGCCGGCGCGCGCATTGAAGGCTTTCGCGGGCTGCGTTGCGCGTGTAGGTCGAGTCGTAGTCGAGCTTGAGCTGCGAGCGGTTGTAGATCGCCTCGAACAGGCCCTGCTGCGGACCGAGCGTGAGCACCTGCGCGGCAATGTCGTTGCGCAGGTACTGCTTCATCGGCTCGCTCAGCGAAGACGTTCATGGCGGACACCGCCCGGCTGGGCGGCGCGAATCAGGTCGTCGCGCAGCAGCGTCTCCGCGGGCGTCGACGGCGTCGTAGCGCAGGCGCCGAGCAGCAACGGCAGCGCCTGCCGCACCACAGTGGCGGCGAATCGACGCAGCGCCCGGAGCACAGTCATGCAGGCCATGCTACTCCTGCAGCACGGCCGACAATGCCGCGACGCGACAGGCGCCCTCAGGGCGGCGACGGAACGGCGTTCAGGGTGTGTCGACCGTCTCCGGCGGCTGGTCCGGCGGCACCTGTTCGTGCGGGTCCCACTTCGGCGCGGGCGGCAGCTTTGCAGCCACCGGCTGGGCTGGCGCGGGACGCGCGATGCCTTCGCTGATGCGGCTCGTCATGCGCGGATAGGTTGATTGGACGCGACGCGGGAGCAGGAAGTCGGCGCTGACGATCAGCGCGCCGCTCGCCGCGGGCGGCAATCGTGCCGAGGCGCCGACCCTGGAACTGCTCGGCGCCCTTCGGGTCAGGCAGGCCGTACAGCGGATCGTCGAGCGGGAAGGGCACGGCCACGTGCGACAGCGAAAAGATTTCGCTGGGGTAGGTCAGCGCCAGCGGCTTCGAACGTTCGTCGAGCGTGCCGGGCGCGATGCTGCGTTCGACGGTGGCATCGCTGTCGGGTGACACGTTCGAAAGCGCCGTGATGCGGTAGTTGCGCGGCGTGGTCGGCCACAGGCGCGCCAGTGCGTTGTCCGACGAGGCGCGCAGCAGCGGTCCGAACTGATGGTGCAGTTCACGTCGAACAGCACGATCCTCGCGCGCCGTTGTCGGGCAGTCGGTTGTAGAGCGCGGTCAGGATCGCCGGCGTGCTCACGGTGAAATCGAGCACCGACTGGAAGAGAATCAGGCTGGCGGCAACTGCGCGAGCTTGCCCGATTCGTAGTGCCGGACGATCTGGTCCTGCAACGCCTGCGTCAGGCGGTACGACTGGCGCGCGCCGTTGACCGGGAACGAGTTGTACTTGAAGGGATTGAACTCGGGCACGATCGACAGCCAGGAGGCCTTCGCGAACGGCGGCAGGATCGCCGGCAGGCCCGCGAGTCCCGCGAAACGCGCAGCGGGTGATGCCGATCATCGGCGTACACCAGCACGATGCGCTCGCCGGCGCCAGGTCGGATCGTCGATCGCGTCCAGCGCGTACTTCATGGCGAGCGCGCCGCCGTTGGAAAAGCCCACCAGGTGCAGCGGCGCCGACGCATCGACGCGCCGGCGTGCCTCGCGCACGGCGAGCCGCGTTGCTTCGCTCCAGTCCTCCCATTGCACGCGCGTCAGGCCGGCCGGCACCGTGCCGTGCGCCGGCAGCCGGATCGCCACCGCGACGAAGCCGTTGGCGACGTAGTGCCGGGCGATGTGCCGCAGGCTGTAGGGTGAGTCCGTCGAGCTCGTGCAGCAGCACGACCGCACCGACGACGCCGGCCGGCTCGAGGATGTAGGAGCGGGTTCCAGTCGGTTTCGAAGCTGCCGGGATAGAGCTTGTTGTCCTTGAAGTAGCGGCTGGTCGTCGCGAAGGCCGGGTTGTTGCCGAGCGGGTCGGTGACATGGGTGCGCACCGACGCGAAGATCTGTTCCTCCGCCGCCATGTAGTCAGCCCATGTGGCGCGGGCGAGATCGGCACGCGGCATCTCGCGCGGCACGAAGCGATGCCAGGGCTGCAGGTCCGGGAACTGCGATGCTCCGTAGGCGCGCACGGCAAGCAACGTGAGCCCGATGGCGACCACTGCGAGCGCGAAGTACTTCGCGGTCTGCACGATCCTGCGTGTCATGCTGGATTCCTTGCCCGGCGGCGCTGGTGCTCGCCTGTCGTTGTGATGGATCACGGCAGCACGGGGCCGCCGATGCCCGAGCGCCGAGGCCGCCCTGTCGATCCGCCTCCGTGCCGGTGCGCCGCCGGCCCGGACGGTACCCGGCGGTTGCGTTCGATCAGCGAGGAGGGCGGACCGGGTCAGTGCGGCGCGCAGTTCGACGAGCTGGCGCGCAGCCGCTTCTGCTGCCAGGCCCGACGCGCAGCATGATCTTCTGGCCGGCGGGCACCGCCTCGAGCGCCGGATCGGTGAACTCGTAGCGCAGCCACGGGTGCGTCGAGGGGACCGGCCCTTGGACCAGGGTGAGCCTCAGCGCGGGCGGCTGCGCAGGAATCGGCGTGGCGATCATCAGGTCGATGACGTCGACCAGCCGGTCATTGAAGTAGCGGCCAGGATAGCCGAGGTCCTCGTACTGCTTCTGGAACAGCGCGTAGTTGCGCGCGTACAGCGCGGCGGCCCGCTGCGCATCGACGCCTTCGACGAACGCGACGAAACCCGCATAGCGCTTCGCGTTGTCGGCGGCGGGATAGAGCAGGTCTCCCCGGGCGTCGACCGTGTAGCGGCCCGCGGTCGGATTGACGGGCCACAGTCGCGGCGCGGCGTGCGCCCTCCAGGTTGTCGATGGTCGCCACGGCATGACGCGCGAAATCGTCGAGTTGCAGGTACTGCTGGACCGCATCGCGTCCGAGCCAGTCGACCAGCAGCGCGCGGATCTGGTCGGAGGTCTGCGCCGTGTCGGAGGTCGGAGTCGCATCGCTGCGCGATGTCCTGATGTCGGACGCCAGGCGCATCATTTGCCGCCACCGGAGCTTCGGCGGCCGGCGGCGGTGGTGCGGCGGGCGTCGCGGCGCGGCGCGAGTTCCAGACGTACCAGTCCGGCCGCCGCGAACAGCAGCAGCACCGCGGACGACGATGATCGTCGTGCGGTTCTGCGCCGTGCGTTCGCCATCCGCGTCGGGGCGCGCGGACGCGCCGGCCGGCCCATGTCGAGCGGTTCGTCGAGACGCGCGGCGGGGTGCAGGGGTCGTGATCGTTCATGGCCATCCTCCTGCCGGTTGGAACACGACCGCCCGGGGGTTCACGGCATGCCGTGAACCCGGTGTGCCCGTGGTGCCGTCAGGTCGCGGCGAAGTCCGCCGAAACCAGCTTCGCCCAGCGCAGGTCTTCTTCCCACAGCTTGGTGCGCCGGTCGTTGTCGTCGATCTGCGTCTGCAGCAGATGCCCCTCGGCGGCCCGATCTTGTAGTCGTTCCACGCCGACGGCTTCTTTGGTCGGCCCGGCGTTGACCAGCAGGAAGTACAGGTTGTCGATGATGATCGGCTTCAGCTCCTGTTCCTTCGACTGCCACGCGATGTACTGCGCAGTGGCGCGCGCCATGCGGTTGGCGACGTGACCGCTCTTCGGATAGTGGCCGGAGTGCGGCGACACCGCGCCGACCGAGTCGCCGACCACGAACACCTGCGGATCGTCCTTGACGTTGTAGTAGAACGGATGCACCGCGGCCCAGCCTGTCGGTTTGTTCTCGGGCGTCGATCCGATGACCTTCGCCTTGAACGCCAGGTCGCCGGCCTGGTGCGGAGTGCTCATCAGCAGCGCATCATCGAAGCGGAAGTCGCCCGCCGCGGTCTTGACCACCCTGTTGAAGGGATCGACCTCCTTGATCGTCGCGTTCGGTGCGTGCGTGATGATGTCCGGATACAGCTCCTCGAAGGCCGCCTTGAAGCCGAGCGTGATCGGCATGATGCGCGGCTTCGGATCGAGGATCACGATCTTCGCCGGGACCTTGTAGGTCTTGAACCACCACGCGATCAGGCAGGCGCGCTCGTACGGCGACGGCGGGCAGCGGTGCGGCGGTGGCGGCAGCGTCATCACGAAGGTGCCGCCCTTGAAGTTGCGGATCTTTCGCCGGACGAGCTGGAACTCGGCGGTGGGGATAATGCCGTCGGATAGTTCGCCAGCGTGGTAGGCCACGGCCTTCTGATCGTTGCCGTACCACGGTTCGAAGGCGTAGCGGATGCCCGGCGACAGCACCAGCCAGTCGTAGGCGACCGTGCCGCGCGCGGTCGCGACCTTCTTCGCCGCGCGGTCGATGTCGACGATCTCCGTCTGGATGTAGGTGTAGCCGAACTGCTGCGCGGCCGAAGCGTAGGAGTGCGACAGGAAATCGGTGTCGACGACGTCGATGTTCCAGGTGTTGCTGAGCGGGCCCGAGAAGAAAGCGGGATTGCGTTCGAGCAGCACGACTTCGAGATCGGGCGGTTGCCCTGAGTGCCGCGCACCGGTCATGTTGCCCCAGCCGCCGCCGGCGATCACCACGCGGCGTTTGCCGCGCGGCAGCAGGTCCGGAAGAGGGCGTGAAGATCAGCTGCCAGGCGCACGCGGAAGCGGGCGGGGCGGCGGCCAGCGCCACGGCGGCGGCCGGCGCGCAGCGCGTCGCGAGAGCTCGATTGCATCGAAGGTCTCCTGCAGGACGCGCGCAATCGAGCCTGGCGCTGCTGCGGGCCGATCGAACATCTTGAGTGCCCGGGCTGGACCAGCCACGGGATGCCGACGGTGCGGCGGGTCGCCTGCGTGCGCCTCGGTGAAACGATGGTGATGCAGGTGCTGGTGGCCGCATCATCGCGCAAGCGATGGCGGCCCGCAACTGGTGGAACGCTGCGCGTCAGGCGCAGCGGGTCATCACGGCTTGGACCGGCAGGACGTGGAT
>JBGAIO010000102.1:0-9037 GCA_044225415.1 Burkholderiaceae bacterium
TTTCGCGCGGTGGGATCTCCATGGACGCTACACTTTCCGCTCCCCCCTATCCCGAACCACAGGCGCGGACCGTGCAGATGCCTGACAAGCCGCCACCCCGGCGTTCGGGCAGGCTCGGCGACCTGATCTTCCTGAACCTCGCCCGCGGCGCCGCGATCCTGACGCTGCTGGTGCTGGCCGGCATCCTGCTCTCGTTGCTGGTGGGTGCCTGGCCGGCGATCAGGCAGTTCGGCCTGAAGTTCCTGTGGACCGCGGACTGGGATCCGTCGGCCGACGTCTACGGCGGCCTGGTGATGATCTACGGCACGCTGATGACCTCGGCGATCGCGCTGATCATCGCCGTGCCCGTGAGCTTCGGCATCGCACTGTTCCTCACGGAGCTGTCGCCGAAGTGGCTGAAGCGTCCGCTGGGCACGGCCATCGAACTGCTGGCGGCCATTCCGTCGATCGTATACGGCATGTGGGGCCTGCTGGTGTTCTCGCCGCTGCTGGCCACTTACGTGCAGCGGCCGCTGCAGAATGCCTTCGGCGACGTGCCGCTGCTCGGCACGCTGTTCTCCGGGCCGCCGGTGGGCATCGGCATCCTGTCGGCCGGCATCATTCTCGCGATCATGATCATCCCGTTCATCGCGTCGGTGATGCGTGATGTGTTCGAGGTGACGCCCGCGCTGCTGAAGGAATCGGCCTATGGCGTGGGCGCGACCACGTGGGAAGTGGTCTGGCGCGTCGTGCTCCCCTATACCAAGGCCGGCGTCATCGGCGGCGTGATGCTCGGCCTGGGCCGTGCGCTGGGCGAGACGATGGCGGTGACCTTCGTCATCGGCAATTTCAACCGGCTCGACGGCTTGTCGCTGTTCGCCGCGGCCAACTCCATCACGTCGGCTCTGGCCAACGAGTTTGCCGAGGCCAGCCCCGGACTGCATTCGGCATCGCTGATCTACCTGGGCCTGGTGCTGTTCCTCATCACCTTCGTCGTGCTGGCCTTCAGCAAGCTGCTGCTGATGCGACTGGCGAAGGCGGAAGGGTCGCGGACATGAGCGCCGACATGAATCCGGACATCGGCGCCGGCATGAGCCCCGTTGCGGGGGCGCCGCCGCCGTCGGCGCACTCCGGCGATTACCGGCTGCCCAGGCACCGGCGCCGCAAGCTGGTCAACTACGTCGCGCTGACGCTGTCGCTGATGGCGATGGCCTTCGGCGTGTTCTGGCTGATATGGATCCTGTGGGACACGCTGACGCTGGGCATCCAGGGCCTGTCGGTGGCCGTCTTCACGCAGGACACGCCGCCGCCCAATGCGGATGGCGGAGGCCTGCGCAATGCCATCGTCGGTTCCGGAGTCATGGTGCTGCTCGCCACGGCCGTGGGCACGCCCATCGGCATCCTGGCGGGCGTTTATCTCGCGGAATACGGCCAGAAGGGCTGGCTGGGCGCCGTCACGCGCTTCATCAACGACACGCTGCTGTCGGCCCCGTCGATCGTCATCGGGCTGTTCGTCTACACGGTGGTGGTGGCGAACATGAAGCACTTCTCCGCCATCGCCGGCATCATCGCGCTGGCGCTGATCGTCGTGCCCGTCGTGATCCGCACGACGGAGAACATGCTGGCGCTGATTCCGAACTCGTTGCGCGAGGCCGCGTTCGCGCTGGGCACGCCCAAGTGGATCGTGGTGCGGTCGGTGACACTGAAGGCGGCGCGCGCCGGCGTGGTCACGGGCGTGCTGCTGGCGCTGGCGCGCATCGCGGGCGAAACGGCGCCGCTGCTGTTCACCGCGCTGTCGAACCAGTTCTTCACGCTGAACCTGCAGTCGGCGATGGCCAACCTGCCGGTCACCATCTTCAAGTTCGCCATGAGCCCGTTCACCAACTGGCAGCACCTCGCCTGGGCCGGCGTCTTCATCATCACCATCGGCGTGCTGGCGCTGAACATCACGGCGCGCGTGCTGTTCCGCCAGAAGCACTAGGAGCAACGATCATGGAAGCGACGGCCGCGGTGCTGAAGCCGGGCGAGACGGTGAAGATGCAGGTGCGTAACCTGAACTTCTATTACGGCAAGTTTCACGCGCTGAAGAACATCAATCTCAGCATCCCCGAAAAGAAGGTCACGGCCTTCATCGGGCCATCGGGCTGCGGCAAGTCCACGCTGCTGCGCACCTTCAACCGCATGTTCGAGCTGTATCCGGAGCAGCGCGCCGAAGGCGAGATCAACATCGACGGAGAGAACCTGCTGACTTCGAAGGAAGACGTGGCGTTGATCCGTGCCAAGATCGGCATGATCTTCCAGAAGCCCACGCCGTTTCCGATGTCGATCTACGACAACATCGCCTTCGGCGTGCGGCTGTTCGAGAACCTGTCGAAGTCCGCGATGGACGACCGGATCGAATGGGCGCTGCGCAAGGGGGCGCTGTGGAACGAAGTGAAGGACAAGCTGGGCCAGAGCGGCACCAGCCTGTCGGGCGGGCAGCAGCAGCGCCTGTGCATCGCGCGCGGCATCGCGGTGCGGCCGGAAGTGATCCTGTTCGACGAGCCCTGTTCGGCGCTGGACCCGATCTCCACGGCGAAGATCGAGGAGCTGATCGACGAACTGAAGTCCGACTACACGGTGGCGATCGTCACCCACAACATGCAGCAGGCGGCGCGCGTGTCGGACTACACGGCCTACATGTACCTCGGCGACATGGTGGAGTTCGGCGAGACCGACCAGATCTTCATCAAGCCGCGGCGCAAGGAAACCGAGGACTACATCACCGGCCGCTTCGGCTAGGAGAATGGCGATGGCAACCGGCGAACATTCGATCAGGAAGTACGACGAGGAACTGGAGGCGATGCGCTCGCGCGTCCTCCAGATGGGCGGGCTGGTGGAGTCCCAGGTGCGCATGGCGCTCGACGCCTTCGAGGCGGCCGACGGGGAACTGGCGCAGCAGACCATCGACGCCGACCGCCGCGTCAACGAGCTCGAACTCGGGCTCGACCAGATGGTGAACAACGTCATCGCACGCCGCCAGCCCACCGCCGGCGACCTGCGCATGATCACCGGCATCGCCAAGGTGATCACCGACCTGGAGCGCACCGGCGACGAGGCCAGCAAGATCGCGCGCGCTTCCCAGTGGCTGCGCGACAAGGAGATGCAGTCGCGCGTCAATCGCATCCCCGACATCCGCTACTCGGGTGAGGCCGCGGTGTCGATGCTGCGCCGTACGCTGGACGCGTTCGCGCGCATGGACGCGCAGGCGGCGATGGCGATCATCAAGGACGACGAGGACGTGGACGTGCGCTTCCGCGCGATCCTGCGGCAGCTGATCACGTTCATGATGGAGGATCCGCGCACCATCTCGGCGTCGCTGGACACGGTGTGGGCGGCCAAGGCGATCGAGCGCATCGGCGATCACGCCAAGAACATCGCAGAGCACGTGATCTTCATCGCGCAGGGCATCGACGCGCGGCACAAGACGCCGGCCGAAGTCGAGCGTGCAGTGGCGGGCGGGTAGCGGGCGCATGGCATCGATCCTCGTCGTCGAAGACGAGCCGGCCATCCAGGAACTGGTCGCCTACACCTGCAGCGCGAACGGCTATGAGGTGCGGCGTGCCGAGACCGTCGCCGGGGCGCGCGATACCATCGCCAGGCAGCTGCCGGAACTGGTGCTGCTCGACTGGATGCTGCCTGACCGCTCGGGCGTGGAGTTGCTCAGGGAGCTGCGCTCGGAAGAGCGCACGCGCGCCGTGCCGGTCATCATGCTCACGGCCAAGGGAAGCGAGTCCGACCGGGTCGTGGGCCTGGACGCCGGGGCCGACGACTACGTGGTGAAGCCCTTTTCGCCGCGCGAACTGATGTCGCGCATCCGCGCCGTGCTGCGTCGCCGGGCGCCGCACTTCGCTGGCGAGGCATTGAGCTACGGGGCGCTGGCCATCGATCCTGCGCGCCACGATGTCAGCGTCGCGGGCAAGTCGGTCAAGATCGGCCTTGCGGAATTCAAGCTGCTGAGCTTTCTGGTAGGGCATCCGGAGCGCGTGTTCACGCGCAGCCAGCTGCTCGACAGCGTGTGGGGCGACCACGTGTTCATCGAGGAGCGCACCGTGGACGTCCACGTACTGCGTCTGCGCAAGGCCCTGGCGACGGTGGGCGTGCAGCATCTCGTGCAGACGGTGCGAGGCATCGGCTACCGGCTGTCCCGGCAGCCGGAGCACTGACACCAGCGCGATCGCCGTGCGCTCCACGGGCTAGACTGCCGCTCATGCCCGAACCCCTGAAGAGTCCAGGCGCGTTGCTGATGCCTGCCCTGCTGCGACTGGCGGTGCTCGCCGCCGTCGGTACGATCGTCGGCATGTTCTTCGGCGTGGAGGCGGCGCTGTGGCTGGTGATCGCCGGGCTGCTGGTGCTGCTCGCGGTGCACATGAATTACGCGAGCCGTCTGGCCGCGTGGCTGGTGAATCCCGATCCTGACAGGCTGCCGAACGGCTGGGGCATGTGGAGCGACGTGTTCGCACGTCTGTACCGGCAGCGCCGCGCGACTGAGCTCAACGAGCGGCGGCTGCTGCAGAACGAAGAGCGCTTCCGGCGCACCATCAGTGCGCTGCCCGAGGGCATCGTGCTCGTCGATGCCTCGCTGCAGATCGACTGGTGCAATCCCGTCGCCGAGCAGCACTTCGGCGTACGCGTGGCCGCGGACCAGGGGCTGCGCATCACGAACATGGTGCGCGACCCCGAGTTCGTTGCCTACATGACATCGGCGCATTTCGAAGCCCCGCTGGTGTTCAGGCCGCTGTCACGTCCGGCGCTGGCGCTGGAAGTGCGCGTCGTCGAGTTCGAACCCGAGCGCTCGATCATCATTTCGCGCGACATCACGCAGCGCGAACGCGTCGATGCCGTGCGCCGCGACTTCATCGCCAACGTGTCGCACGAGCTGCGCACGCCGCTGACGGTCGTCACCGGTTTCCTCGAAACCCTGCTCGACACGCCGACGGAAGACGCGGCGACCCGGCAGCGACACCTGACGCTGATGCATGAGCAGGCGCGGCGCATGACGCACCTGGTGGAGGACCTGCTGACTCTGTCGCGGCTGGAGTCGCGTCTGAGCGAGGTGCCCGACGATGTCGTCGATGTGCGGCAGCTCGTGCGCGAGGTGGCCGACGAGGCGCGCGTGCTGTCCGCGGGCCGGCACCGCATCGAGGTCGAAGCGCCGCCGGCCTTTCTGCGCGGCAGCCGCGACGAACTGCGCAGTGCCTTCGGCAATCTCGTGTCGAATGCGATCCGCTATACGCCCGACGGCGGCGCGATCACGCTGCGCTGGCGCGAGGATGCCGAACACGGCGGGGAAGGGCGCTTCGAGGTCGAGGACACCGGCATCGGCATTGCCGCCGAACACCTGTCGCGCCTGACCGAGCGCTTCTACCGCGTCGACAAGAGCCGCTCGCGCGAGACCGGCGGGACCGGACTGGGCCTGGCAATCGTGAAGCACGTGCTGCTGCGCCACGAGGGCCGGCTCGACATCGATTCCGAGCCGGGCCGCGGCAGCACGTTTGCGGCAGTGTTTCCGGCCGCACGGCTGATCGCCGCCGATCACGGACTGCCGAAGGCCGCCTGAGTCGGTCGCTGGCCATGTACCCCGATGCTATGATGCGCCCGCCCTCGGGGTGTAGCGCAGTCTGGTAGCGCGCCTGCTTTGGGAGCAGGATGTCGGGAGTTCGAATCTCTCCACCCCGACCAGCATCCCCGGCATCCCGACGCATTCGATCTGCCCGTAGCTCAGTTGGATAGAGCACCAGCCTTCTAAGCTGGGGGTCACAGGTTCGAATCCTGTCGGGCAGGCCAGAGTCTTTCTTAGTGGTGGCTGTAGCTCAGTTGGTAGAGTCCCGGATTGTGATTCCGGTTGTCGTGGGTTCGAGTCCCATCAGCCACCCCAACTTCCCGTTTCGTCAGAACGTCTCCGGCACCACCATGCCGACCGGCACGGGATTGCGCGTGTAGTCCGGATGTCGTTCACGCTGCGGCAGCACCACGTCCTGCCGTTCGATCTCGCGGTACGGCACGAGGCTGAGCAGATGCGCGATGCAGTTCAGACGCGCGCGCTTCTTGTCCACGGCCTGCACGATCCACCAGGGCGCTTCGGCGATGTGCGTGCGCCCGATCATCGCTTCCTTGGCGCGCGTGTAGTCCTCCCAGCGCCGTCGGCTTTCGAGGTCCATCGGCGAGAGTTTCCACTGCTTCAGCGGATCGTGTATCCGGCTCAGGAAGCGCAGGTGCTGCTCCTCGTCGCTGATGCTGAACCAGTACTTGACCAGCTGGATGCCCGAGCGCACCAGCATGCGCTCGAATTCCGGGACAGACCGGAAGAATTCCTCGACATCGTCGTCAGTACAGAAGCCCATCACGCGCTCGACGCCGGCGCGGTTGTACCAGCTGCGATCGAAGAGCACGATCTCGCCTGCCGCAGGCAGATGCGGCACGTAGCGCTGGAAGTACCACTGCGTCCTCTCGCGGTCGTTGGGCGCCGGCAGTGCCACCGTGCGCACGACGCGCGGGTTCAGCCGCTGCGTGATGCGCTTGATGACGCCGCCCTTGCCCGCGGCGTCGCGGCCTTCGAAGACGATCACCATCTTGTGGCAGGTCGCGGAAACCCAGTCCTGCAGCTTGACGAGCTCGCCCTGCAGACGGAACAGTTCCCGGAAGTACCGCTGACGGGCCGGCCGACTCTCGGGCAGGTCGTCGTCGATCACTTCGCCGCCGGCGCCGTACTGGCGGTCCTCGAGGCTCATTTCGAGCTCCTCGTCGTAGCCGTCGAGCAATTCCTGCTCGATTCGGTGCCTCAGTTCCTGCGGGTCCATGTGTCGATTCTCACGAACGGGAGTGGGTGCCCGACGGACGGTGCCGCAATCGTATGACGTGCCCGTGACGCTCGATGCGGCGCGAATGGCGCGGGTCAGTGCCTGCTCTCGCGGCAACGCAGATCAGGCGCAAACGGCCATGGGCCGGGACGAATGCGGCCCCGGATAGCCGCCGCTTGAGCGTCGTCACGACGGTGTTCGATGTCATCTGCCTGTCATCGAATGGACAGCAGATGCTGGAAGAATCACCGGCTCGCGCTGCTTTCCAGCCTGTCCGGGAGCTTCCCATGAATGCCATCAAACGCGTGCGCCGTTACATCGAGGCGCAGCCCGACACGCCCGCTGCACGTGCCTTGTCCGAACTGGCCCGGGCGTTGGCCGACGAACGCGAGTATCCGTTGTCCTCGTTGTACGAGATCGAACTGGAGGCGTTCGAACTGGGCATGGACCTGATGCGCGACTGGCGTCTCGATCGCTTTTACTCGCAGCGGCTGCGCTTGCTGGAGGTGGTACCGGGTGATCTTCTGCCGGATGGGGTCGCGGAAGATCTGCCCTCGGCCGCGGCGGCGGGGTCCGGGTCCGACCGCGTCCTCGAGCATGCCTGACGGATGAGTTCATGAACGACGGAGCACAACTGCTGGTGACGTTGCCGCTGTGGCTTTCCGTGCTGCTGCTGGCCTTCGTCATGGCCGAGCAGCGCTACCGGGCGCTGCTGCAGAGCGCGGCCATCGGGCTCGCCTACGTGCTCGGCGCGACGGCGTTGCTGCCGCGCGAATTCTCCGAAGTCGCTGTTTCCGGCGCGGGCTGGATCGTTGTGGGGCTGCTCGCCTGCAGCCTGATGGGGCGTCGCCCGGAATCGACGGACTCGGCCAGAGTGGAGAGCTGACGGCGGCATTCATCATCCGGTCATGGACGTGCACTACGTTCGCCGCATCCATGACAACCGTGATGATGCATGTCGCCTGAGGTTCGCCGCTGCCGCGCGATCTTCATCTCCGATACCCATCTCGGTACCCGCGGCTGCCGGGCCGAGTACCTGCTGGACTTCCTGCGGCATCACGAGTCCGACGCGCTCTACCTGGTCGGCGACGTCATCGACGGCTGGGCGCTGCGGCGCGGTTTCTTCTGGCCGCAATCACACAACGACGTCCTGCAGAAGGTGCTGCGCAAGGCGCGCAAAGGCACGCAGGTCGTCTACGTACCGGGCAACCACGACGAGTTCGGGCGCCAGTTCGTCGGGCTCGACTTCGGCGGCATCGCGATCCGCGAAGAGGCGGTGCATCGGCTGCTCGATGGCCGCCGTCTGTGGGTGGTGCATGGCGACTTCGCCGATGGCGTGCTTCTGCATGCCAACTGGCTGGCGCACGTCGGTGACCGGCTGTACGACTTCGCGCTGTGGCTGAACCGGCACGTCAGCCGCTGGCGCGCGCGCTTCGGCCTGGAGTACTGGTCGCTGTCGCAGTACCTGAAGTACAAGGTCAAGAACGCGGTCGCTTTCGTCACCCGCTTCGAGCAGGTCCTGATCCATGAGACGCGCCGTCGCGGCTTCGACGGCGTCGTCTGCGGACACATTCACCACGCCGAGATCCGCGATATCGACGGCCTGCTCTACTGCAACGACGGCGACTGGGTGGAGAGCCTCACTGCACTGGTGGAGACGATGGACGGCGAGTTGCATCTGGTGCGATGGGATCGGCTGCAGGCGCCGCACGTACCGGTGCTGCGCTGGTTCGAGGCCGATGCGGAGCCCGGGGTGGAGCCTGCAGCAGACCTGGTGGTGCCGGCGGCAATGGTCGAAGCGCTTCGCCCATGACGCACGCGCGTTCCATCGAGCTCATCTACTTCAACGCCGGCGGCGGCCACCGCGCCGCCACGCGTGCGATCGAGGCGATGCTTGCACTGCAGGCGGATCCCTGGCGTGTGCGGAGCACGAATCTCTTCGACATCTTCGATCCGGAAGCGCAGTTCCGGCGCTACGCCGGCATCGCCCCAGAGGACTACTACAACCTGCGGCTGCGCAAGGGCTGGACTGCGGGACTGGCGCAGGAACTGAAGCTGCTGCAGGCATCGATCCGGGTGGCGCACGAGTTCCTGGTGCAACGCCTGCAGGCGTACTGGCGGCGCAGCCGGCCGGACATCGTGCTGTCGCTGATTCCGAACTTCAACCTGCCGATCGGCGCCAGCCTGCAACGTACGCTGCCCGATGTGCCCTTCGTGAC
>JBGAIO010000103.1:0-8838 GCA_044225415.1 Burkholderiaceae bacterium
GCGGTCGATCAATGCCCGACAGGCGCCGCCTTGATCATCGCCAGCAGCGCCCTGAAGCGCGGATGGTCGCAGCTGCCCAGCCATTCGAACAGCACCATCTCCGTCGACACGATGGTCGCGCCGGCCTGCTCGAGGCGCTGCATCGCCAGCCGATGCTCCGACGGCCGCCGCGATCCGCAGGCAGGCTCGACAACCCAGGTCCGGCGACCGAGTGCCAGCGTACCGAGCGCGGTCTGCAGCAGACACACGTGCGATTCGCAGCCGGCGATCACGACCTGGTCCGCCGCGCCGAGCGCATCGTCGAGTCCGTCCGCACATGCACCGAAGTGCCGCTTCTCGACCACGGCCTCGCACAACGATCGGACGCGTTCGTCCAGGCGCCCGAGTCCCGGCGGGTTCTGCTCGGTGCCGACGATGCGCACGCCGACCTCGCGCGCAGCCCGCGCCAGCATCAGCGCGTGTGCGAAGGCCGCCTCGCCGTCGTGGATCGCGGGCATCAGCTTCGGCTGGTAGTCCACCAGCACCAGCACGCTGCGCGCGGCGTCGATCGTGTCCATGCGGCAATGTAATCGGAAACCCAGCGTAAATGCAGCGCGAACGGAGGGGTGCGGAGTAGACTGCGCCACCCCATGAAGACCGTCGCCCCGCCCCAGCACGCCGGCAGCATCTTCCTCGTCGTCGCGCCGTCGGGCGCGGGCAAGTCGACGCTGGTCAACGCGCTGCTGGCGCGCGATGCGCGCATCACGCTGTCGATCTCGCACACGACGCGCGCGCCGCGGCCCGGTGAACAGGACGGACGCGAGTATCACTTCGTCGCGCTCGACGAATTCCAGCGCCGTCGCAATGCCGGCGAGTTCCTCGAAAGCGCGGAAGTGCACGGCAACTTCTACGCGACGTCGCGCCGCTGGATCGAGGAGCGCGTGATCGCCGGCGACGACGTGCTGCTCGAAATCGACTGGCAGGGGGCGCGCCAGGTCAAGGAGCAGTTTCCGGATGCCATCGGGGTGTTCATCCTGCCGCCGTCGATCGACGCGCTGGAAGCGCGGCTGCACAAGCGCGGCCAGGACACGGCGCAGGTCATCACGCGCCGCCTGCTGGCCGCGGGCAGCGAGATCGCGCACGCACCCGAGTTCGACTACGTGATCATCAACGAGGACTTCGACGCCGCGCTGGCCCAGTTGTCGGCCATCGTCACCGCGACGCGGCTGCGCTACGGCAGCCAGGCCGCGCGCCACCACGCGCTGTTCGCCCAGTTCGGCATCGGCTGAACGGGCGCTCCGGCGGACCCGGGCGACGTCGTCGTCGCCTCGGGTAAAATGAGGCCAACCTCCTCTATCCCCAGGATTTTCATGGCTCGCATCACCGTCGAGGACTGCCTGAAGCAGATCCCCAACCGCTTCCAGCTTGCGCTGGCCGCGGCCTATCGTGCGCGCCAGCTCGCGCAGGGCCACACGCCCAAGATCGATACCAAGGACAAGCCCGCCGTCGCCGCGCTGCGCGAAATCGCGCAGCAGAAGGTGGGCGTCGAGATGCTGCGCAAGGTTCCCACCTGATGTGCGCCGTGGTCCGCACCGTGTGACGCCAGCCAGACAGCCAGGCAAGCACGATGCGGCCACAGGAATCCCCCGCCAACCCGCCAGGCCCGACCACCCCGGGCTCAGGCGCGCCGCAGACACCCCAGCCCGGCTTCGCACGTCGCGCCGCTGAAGCGCTGCGCAAGGCCGTCTGGCGCGGCGACACCGCCGAACCGGCCGCCGACGGGGTCGTCACCGTCGCGCCGCTCGCCGAACGCGTGAGGAAGTACCTGCCGTCGGCCGACGTGCAGAAGGTCCGCGAAGCATTCCGATTTTCCGACGAGGCCCACCTCGGCCAGTTCCGCCAGAGCGGCGCGCCGTACATCACGCACCCGGTCGCCGTCGCGGAGATCCTCACCGACTGGCGCCTCGACGGCGCAGCCATCCAGGCGGCGCTCCTGCACGACGTGCTGGAAGACTCCGGTGTCGCCAAGCAGGCGCTGGCCGAGAAGTTCGGCGCCACGGTGGCCGAGCTGGTCGACGGCGTCTCCAAGCTCGACAAGCTGAGCTTCTCCTCCACCGAGCAGGCGCAGGCGGAGAACTTCCGCAAGATGCTGCTCGCCATGGCGCGCGACGTGCGCGTCATGCTGATCAAGCTTGCCGACCGGCTGCACAACATGCGCACGCTGGATGCGGTCGATCCGGCCAAGCGCCGCCGCGTCGCGCGCGAGACGCTCGAGATCTACGCGCCGATCGCGCATCGGCTGGGACTGAACAACCTGTTCCGCGAGCTCGAGGAGCTGAGCTTCCAGCACCTGCATCCGATGCGGCATCGCGTGCTGCAGAAAGCGGTGCTCGCCGCGCGCGGCAACCGGCGCGAACTGCTGAGCAAGATCCTGCAGTCGGTGCGCAAGTCGCTGCAGGAAGCCAAGCTGCGCGCCGAGGTCTACGGGCGCGAGAAGACGCTGTTCGGCATCTACCGCAAGATGGTGGAGAAGAACCTGTCCTTCTCCGAGGTGCTGGACATCTACGGCTTCCGCATCGTCGTGGAGACGCGCAACGAGTGCTACCTCGCGCTGGGCGCGCTGCACGCGCTCTACAAGCCGGTGCCGGGCAAGTTCAAGGACTACATCGCGATCCCCAAGGTCAACGGCTACCAGTCGCTGCACACGACGCTGATCGGGCCCTACGGCACGCCGGTCGAGTTCCAGATCCGCACGCGCGAGATGCACCACGTCGCCGAATCCGGCGTGGCTGCGCACTGGCTGTACAAGGACGACGATTCGGACCTGTCGGAGCTGCAGTCGCGCACGCACCAGTGGCTGCAGTCGCTGCTGGAGATCCAGCGCCACACCGGCGACTCGGGCGAGTTCCTGGAGCACATCAAGGTCGATCTCTTCCCCGACAAGGTCTACGTGTTCACGCCCAAGGGCAAGATTGTGTCGCTGCCGCGCGGCGCCACCGCGGTCGACTTCGCCTACGGCATCCACACCGACGTCGGCAACAAGACGGTCGCGGCGCGCATCAATGGCGAGACGCAGGCGCTGCGCACGCCGCTGCGCAACGGCGACATGGTCGAGATCGTCACCGGCCCGGTGGCGCGGCCGAACCCCGCGTGGCTGACGTTCGTGCATACCGGCAAAGCGCGTTCGGAAATCCGCCACTTCCTGCGCACGATGAAGTTCGACGAGTCGGTCGAGCTCGGCGAACGTCTGCTGGCGCAGGCCGCGCGCCACTTCAACCTGTCGCTGGGCAGCATCACCGAAGAACAGTGGGCCGACGTGGTGAAGCAGGCCGAGATCGAATCGCGCGCGGCCCTGTTCGCCGACATCGGGCTGGGCCGGCGGCTGGCCGCGGTGGTGGCGCGACAACTTGCGCTGGCCGCGGGCAACGACCTGTCGGGCGAGTCCGGCGACGGTGTCGCCACCCCGCCCGCGGCGGTTCCGGTGGTCGTGCGCGGCACCGAGGGCATGGCCGTGCAGATGGCCAACTGCTGCCACCCGATCCCCGGCGACCCGATCGTCGGCCACATCCGCAAGGGCCAGGGGCTGGTGGTGCACCAGGCCGAGTGCGTGCATGCGCAGCGCGCGCGCCGGGCCGATCCGGACCGCTGGATCGAACTGCAGTGGGCCGAGGATGCGGCCAGCAACTTCACCGCTGGCCTGGACGTCAGCGCGGAGAATGAACGCGGCATGCTGGGCCGCATCGCGGTGGCGATCGCCGAGGCCGACTCGAACATCCTCAACGTGCATGTCGACGACGAGGACGCACGCGTCGCGCTGATCCACTTCAAGGTGCAGGTGCGCGACCGCACGCACCTGGCGCGCGTGATCCGCACGCTGCGCCGGCTGAAGCACGTGACGCGCGTGGTCAGGCCGCGCGCCGGGTCGCGCGCCGCGCCGCAGGACGCGGCCTGGTCCCGGCCCGGTCAGACCGGCGCGTAGCGCACCGACAGGATCTCGAGGGTCTCGACGCCGATCGGCGTCTTCAGCTGCACCGACTCGCCTTCGCGCGCCTTCAGCAGCGCGCGTGCGATCGGCGAGATCCAGCTCACGCGGCCGTGCGCGGGATCGACTTCATCGATGCCGACGATGGTGATCTCGTTCTCCTGGCCACCCGTCTCGTAGAGCACAGTGGCGCCGAAGAACACCTGGTCGGTCTCGGGCCGGGACGCGGGATCGACCACCTCGGCGACGTCGAGCCGCCTGGTCAGGAAGCGGATGCGGCGGTCGATCTCGCGCAGCCGCTTCTTGCCGTAGATGTAGTCGCCATTTTCCGATCGGTCGCCGTTGGACGCGGCCCAGGACACGACCCGCACCACCTCCGGCCGCTCGGTCCTGACCAGGTGCGCGAGTTCGTCGCGCAGCCGCGCGTAGCCGGCAGGCGTGATGTAGTTGCGCGTGCCGGCAGGCAGCGCGGGCAGTTCGAACTCGTCGTCCTCGTCGCTGCCGGCGTCTTCGCGGGTGAAGGCCTTGCTCATGCCGCTATTGTGCCGATATCGCAGGAGAGATCACGATGACGACCCGGCTCGAAACCCCGCCCCCACCCACCGGCAGCACCCGCACGGAACGTGACAGCTTTGGCCCGATCGAAGTGCCCGTCGATGCACTGTGGGGCGCACAGACGCAGCGCGCGATGCAGCACTTTCCGGCGGGCGACACGATGCCGCTGGCGCAGGTTCGTGCGATTGCGCGCGTGAAAGGCGCGGCGGCGCGCGTGAACCGCGGGCTGGGGCTGCTCGAAGCGCGCATCGCCGATGCGATCGCGGCAGCCGCTGACGAGGTCGTGGCCGGCCGGCATGACGCGCACTTTCCGCTGCCGGTGTGGCAGACCGGTTCCGGCACGCAGACCAACATGAACGTCAACGAGGTGCTGGCGAATCTGGCCGCCGAGCGGCTCGGCGCCGGACGCGGCAGCCGCACCGTGCACCCCAACGATCACGTCAACCGCGGACAGTCGTCGAACGACGTGTTTCCGACGGCGATGCATGTGGCGCTGGCGCTGGCGATCAAGCAAGGCCTGCTGCCCGCACTGGACGCGCTGCGCACCACGATCGATGCGAAGGCCGCGGCGTTCGCGGACGTCGTGAAGATCGGACGCACGCACCTGCAGGACGCGACGCCGCTCACGCTGGGGCAGGAGTTCTCGGGCTACGTTGCGCAGCTCGACTTCGCGCGGGGCGCGATGGAAGACTCGCTGCGCAGACTGTATCCGCTGGCCATCGGCGGCACGGCCGTGGGCACCGGGCTCGCGACGCACCCTGAATTCGGCGCGCGCGTGGCGGCGGACCTGGCCGCGTCGACCGGCCTGCCCTTCGTGCAGGCGGACAACCGCTTCGCCGCGCTGGCCGGCCACGATGCGATCGTGTTCGCGCACGGCGCGCTGAAGACACTGGCGGCCGCACTCGCGAAGATCGCCAACGACGTACGCTGGCTCGCCAGCGGGCCGCGCTCGGGACTGGGCGAGATCTCGATCCCGGAGAACGAACCGGGCAGCTCCATCATGCCCGGCAAGATCAACCCGACACAGAGCGAATCGCTGCTGATGATCTGCGCGCAGGTATTCGGCAACGACGTCGCGGTCAATTTCGGCGGCGCGACCGGCAACTTCGAACTGAACGTCAACAAGCCGCTGATCATCGCCAATGCGCTGGCCAGCGCGCGCCTCCTCGGCGACGGCATGCATCACTTCGACGAGTACTGCGCACGCGGCATCGAGGCCAACACGGCCCGCATCGACGAACTGCTGGGCCGCTCGCTGATGCTGGTGACGGCGCTCGCGCCGCACATCGGCTACGACAAGGCGGCGGCCATCGCGCACGCCGCGCACCACCAAGGACTCGGTCTGCGCGAGGCGGCGCTGGCCTCGGGCCACGTCAGTGCGGAAGACTTCGACCGCTGGGTCGTGCCGCGTGCGATGACGCGGCCGGCGGCGTGACCGGCGACCGCGCCGTTCAGCAGCCGCCTTTCTTGGGCTTCCTGGCCTCGTCCTTCTTCGCGTCCGCCGGCTTCGCGGCTTTCTTCGGCGCGTCCTTCTTTTCCGCTGCCTTGTCCTGCGCGAGCGCAGGCTGCGCAAAGGCGAAGGTGGCAACGACGGCAGCGGGGAGCCATCTGGACATCCGCGGGCACTCCGGCGGGTCAGTGCGGACAGCGGACGCGCCCGCGGAACCCGACTCCAGCGGCGCCAGGCAGACCGCTTGCTGGAGATCGGCCATGGAAGCCATGGGGTCGCAGCTGTCGGTGCTGGGCGAAGTCGCGGCCGCCATGCTGCTCGGCGGCCTGATCGGCTACGAACGTGAACTGGCGCAGCGGCCCGCCGGCCTGCGCACGCACATGATGCTGGCCGGCGCCTGCGCGCTGCTGGTCGGCATCGGCGACGCGATGCTGCTGATCTACGGTGCCGCGCATCCTTCGATCGTGTCGGCCGATCCGTTCAGGCTGGTGGGCGGCGTCATCGCCGCGCTCGGCTTCATCGGCGCGGGCACGATCTTCCAGAGGCGCGACCATGACGTGCAGGGACTGACCACCGCGACCGCGCTGCTGTTCTCCGGTGCCGTCGGCGTGTGCACGGCGCTCGCGCAGTGGTGGCTCGCGATCGGCGCGACGCTGCTGGCGCTGGCGGTGCTGCGCGGCGCTTGGGCGTTGGAACGGCGCGCCGCTGCGCAGGCCTCGAAGCCTGCGCGCGGGCACGACTGAGCTACGCCTTCAGGCCGAGCCGACGCGCCAGCTTGTGAAGGTTGCTCGCGTCGATACCGAGTTGCCGTGCGGCGGCAGCCCAGTTGTCGGCATGCTGCGTCAGCGCCTGCCGTATCGCCTGGCGCTGCGCGGATTCCACGGTTGCATGCAGCGTCGCCATGCCTGTGGCCGGCACCGCGGGCGCATCGGCCGGCGCCGCGGTCTGCACTGCCGTCGCCGCAAGCAGCACGTTGTCGAGATCGAGCACGTCCGCATCGAGCGTGACGATGTTGCGCCGGTCGGCGCCGCGGCTCACCGCCTTCAGCGCGGCGCGGCTGATCACGTGTTCGAGTTCGCGCACGTTGCCGGGCCATGCATAGCTGCGCAGCGCGCTTTCGGCCGCAGGCGACAGTCGCAGGCTGCGCAGGCCCAGGCGTGCACGGTTCAGTTCCAGGAAGCGTCCGGCCAGCAGCAGCACATCGTTGCCCCGCTCGCGCAGCGGCGGAATCGGGATCGGATACACCGACAGGCGGTGATACAGGTCGGCGCGGAAGCGGCCGTCGCTGACGTGATCGCGCAGGCTGCGATTGGTGGCGGCGATGACGCGCACGTTGACGCGCTTCGGGCGGTCGGCGCCAAGGCGCTGGATCTCGCCATTCTGCAGCGTGCGCAGCAGCTTGGCCTGCACGGCGAGCGGCAGCTCGCCGACTTCGTCGAGGAACAGCGTGCCGCCCTCGGCGGCCTCGAAGCGTCCCGGCCGGTCGGTCATCGCACCCGAGAACGCGCCGCGCACGTGACCGAAGAGTTCGCTTTCCGCCAGTGACTCCGGCAGCGCCGCGCAGTTGACGTGCACCAGCGGCTGCCCGGCGCGACGCGACAACCGATGCAGGCGATGAGCGACCAGTTCCTTGCCGACGCCCGTCTCGCCGAGCAGCAGCACCGGCAGGTCGGTATCGGCGACCACCTGCAGTTCGTGCAGCAGGTGCGTGATGGCATCGCTCTGGCCGACGATGTCGCCCTCTTCGCGCTGCGCCGTCGCGTCGACGTGGTCCGGCGCCGCCGCGCGCAACGCGCGCACCTCCGACTCCAGCCGCGTGGTCCGCACCGCTGCTTCGATGCCGCAGGCCAGTTCAGCGAGGTCGGCCTGCGCCTGCGTGTCGAAGGTTCCCACCTGCAGCGCATCCAGCGTGACCACGCCCCAGCGCTCGCCTTCGACGTCGAGCGCCATGCCCATGCAGTCGTGCACAGGGAGCGGCTCGCCGGCGTGCTCGTCGATCAGCCCGTCGTAGGGATCGGGCAGCGTGCTGTCGTGATGGAAGCACGTGACACCGCGGCGCTTGAGGATCGCCGCCAGTCGCGGGTGATCCTTCACGGCGAAGCGGCGTCCCAGCGCGTCGCTCGTCAGTCCCGTGAGTGCGACGGGCCGCAGTTGCTCATGCTCGGGTTCGAGCTTCAGCAGCGCCACCGCTCCGCAGTCGAAATGCGCGCGCAGGTTCTCGACCACGCGCTGCAGGCGGACCGCCACCGGCAGGTCAGCGATCAGGTCGGCGGTCAGCAGCAGAAGGGCGGAATTGACGGTCATGACTACCTTGAATGGTACATCGAACCATAAGTCTCGCGGGTATTCATTACCCTCTCTCTTCCAATCTATTGATTCAATGTACTTTTTTTCATGGCACAAAACTCGCGATAGCGACGGCTGCCTAGTCATCCGTCTCGAAAGGAAAACGATGAAGATCACCGCCGAATTGCCGCCCGTCGTCGCCGCCACCGTTGCGATCCCGACGGCTGCCGATGCCGCGTATCTCGACCAGTCCCTCGGCCAGCTCGCCCGCCGCATCCCCGGCGCGACGCGCGTGTTCGATGCACGGCGCCTCGATTTCTGCTGCGGTGGCAACCAGACGCTGCGCGCGGCCGCAGCGACGGCCGGCGTCGAAGCCGCGCCGATCATCGATGAGCTGCGCGAGCTGGAAGGCCGCGCCGCGACCGTCGGCCGCGACTGGAGCGAAGCGAACAGCGCCGAGATCATCGAGCACATCCTGACGCGCTATCACGCCGTGCATCGCGAACAGCTGCCCGAACTCATCCGGCTCGCGCGCAAGGTCGAGCAGGTGCACGGCGAACGCGCCGACTGCCCGCACGGCCTGGCC
>JBGAIO010000104.1:0-8599 GCA_044225415.1 Burkholderiaceae bacterium
TCGCGTGGCCAGGCCCGGGAGAGTCTGGGAGTGTGTGGCCCTTCCGGCTCTCAGAGCACTTCGCTTGCGAAGTCCGCCAGCCGCGAGCGCTCGCCGCGCGCGAGCGTGATGTGCCCGCCGTGCGGCCAGCCCTTGAACTTGTCCACGGCGTACGTCAGGCCGGAGGACCCCTCGGTGAGGTAGGGCGTGTCGATCTGGGCCAGGTTGCCCATGCAGATGATCTTGGTGCCCGGGCCGGCGCGCGTGATCAGCGTCTTCATCTGCTTGGGCGTGAGGTTCTGCGCCTCGTCGACGATGACGTACTTGTTGAGGAAGGTCCGGCCGCGCATGAAGTTCATGCTCTTGATCTTGATGCGCGAGCGGATCAGTTCGTTGGTGGCGGCACGCCCCCATTCGCCGGCGCTGGTCTCGGTCTTGGCCAGGACCTCGAGGTTGTCGTCGAGCGCGCCCATCCAGGGGCCCATCTTCTCCTCTTCGGTGCCGGGCAGAAAGCCGATGTCCTCGCCGACGCTCACGGTCGCGCGCGTCATGATGATCTCGGTGTAGCGCCGGTCGTCGAGCACCTGTGTGAGACCCGAGGCCAGCGCCATCAGGGTCTTGCCGGTGCCGGCCGTGCCGGCCAGGGTGACGAAGTCGACCTCCGGGTCCATCAGCAGGTTCATCGCGAAGTTCTGCTCGCGGTTGCGTGTGGTGACGCCCCAGACGGCGTTCTTGAGGTGGCCGTAGTCCTTGAGCGTCTTGAGCACGGCCGTCTTGGCGCGGATTTCGGTCACGCGCGCGTAAAGCGAGGGCTCGCCGGGAGCCTCGAAGTAGACGAACTGGTTGATCAGCAGGCTCGGCACCACCGGTCCGCTGATCCGGTAGAAGGTGTGGCTGCCGCTTTGCCAGCTTTCCACCGTCTTGCCGTGCTTGGCCCAGAAATCGGGCGGCAGGGCCATGGAGCCGGAGTAGAGCAGGTCGCCGTCCTCGAGCGTCTTGTCGTTCTGGTAGTCCTCGGCCGCGAGGCCCAGCGCGCGCGCCTTGACGCGCATGTTGATGTCCTTGGACACCAGCACGACGTCGCTCTCGGGATGCTTGTCCTTCAGCGCACGCACCACGCCCAGGATCTGGTTGTCGGCCTTGCCCGCGGGCAGGCTGGACGGCAGCACCGCATCCACCGCCTGCGTCTGGAAGAACAGCCGCCCCGACGCGTCCTTGTTGCCCAGCGCCGACAGCGGAATGCCATCCTCGATCGGCGTCGCACACGCGGCCACCAGCGCGTCGAGCGTGCGCGACACCTGCCGCGCGCTGCGCGCCACTTCCGACATGCCCTTCTTGTGCGCGTCGAGCTCTTCCAGCGTCATCATCGGCAGGAAGATGTCGTGTTCCTCGAAGCGGAACAGGCTCGTCGAGTCGTGCATCAGCACGTTGGTGTCGAGCACGAAGAGCTTCGGCTTCTCCGCGACGCGCGGCTTGCGTCCGTTGCCGCGCTTCGTCTCGACGATCGCCAGCCGAGTGGCCGGCGCAGGCCGTCCGTTCCCGGGCGACCGTGCAGGCTCGGGTCCGCGCGCCGCGGGCACGGGCAGCGCGGTGACGCGCTCCGTGGGCGCGGCGTGCAGGTCGGGTCGGGGTTCGGTGCGGACGTCGGCGCGGTGATCGGCGCGATGGTCGGCGTGCGGTTCGACGCGGGCGTCGCGCGGCGGGCGGGATTCTGTGCGTGCTTCGGCGCGGGCTTCGCTGGGTACAGCGACGAGCAGGGTGGCGGGCTTGGTCGGAGCTTTCGGCAGGGGCATCAGGTCAGCGGCAACGCCGGAGGTTGGAAAGGGAGCGGAGATTCATGCGGCGAGGCAGCTCTCAGGCCGGAGCCTGCACGGCTGCGAGCACGTCGGCGACATGGTTCGGCACCTTCACGCCGCGCCATTCACGCCGCAGCACGCCGGTGCCGTCGATCAGGAAGGTGCTGCGCACGATGCCGCGCACCTGCTTGCCGTACATGTTCTTCATCGCGATCACGTCGAAGAGCGCACACAACGCTTCATCCGGGTCCGAGATCAGTTCGAAGGGATAGCCCAGCTTCGCCTTGAAGTTCTCGTGCGACTTCAGGCTGTCGCGCGACACGCCGTAGACCACCGCACCGGCACGCTTGAACTTCGCATGGCTGGCCGCGAAATCGCTGCCTTCGGTGGTGCAGCCCGGCGTGTTGTCCTTCGGATAGAAGTACAGCACGACGGTGCTGCCCTTCAGCTTTGCGAGCTGCACGTCGCCGCCGGTGGCGACGGCCTTGAAATCGGGAACCTTCTTGCCGACGGTGACGGTCATCGGAGATTCAATCGTCGAAGAGGAGGGCGGCCAGGACCTTGCGGCCTTCGCCCATCAGGATGTTGTAGGTGCGGCAGGCGGCGGGCGAAGTCATCGACTCGCAGCCGATGCGCGACTCCGTCAGCGGCCGCGTCAGCCGCGGGTGCGGGAAGCGCTGGCGCTCGCCGGTGCCCAGGATGACGAGTTCCGGCGCGAGCTCGCGCAGGCGCGCGAAATCGTCGAACTGCAAGGCATCGAAGGAGGTGACGTTCCAGGCCTCGACCGGACGGTCGGGCATGACCAGCAGGGGACGCTGGTGGCGGATCGAGTTGACTTCAACGAAGCCGGGGCCGTAGGCAGTGACGGTGTTCAGCGCCGTGGGCGAATCCGCGTGCAGCTTCAAAGTGCTTCGGGCTCCCCTGCCGACCCAGGCAGTTCGGTTACATTATAGGCACACGTTGCACCGCAAACGCGAGTGCTGTTTTCACGATTTTCGCAACGGCGCGTCCCGACTTCGACCGAAGTCCGCGCCGCGCCCTGAGGTTTTCCCGATGGTCGAGTTTCCGCGCATCAAGCGCTTGCCGCCGTACGTGTTCAACATCACGGGCGAGCTGAAGATGGCCGCGCGCCGCCGTGGCGAAGACATCATCGACATGAGCATGGGGAACCCCGACGGGGCCACGCCGAAGCACATCGTCGACAAGCTGGTCGAGGCCGCGCAGCGGCAGGACACGCACGGCTACTCGGTGTCCAAGGGCATTCCGCGGCTGCGCCGCGCGATCTGCAACTGGTATGCCGACCGCTACGACGTGCAGTTCGATCCGGATGCCGAGTCGATCGTCACCATCGGCTCGAAGGAAGGCCTCGCGCACCTGATGCTGGCCGCGCTCGACCGCGGCGACACGGTGCTGGTGCCCAATCCGAGCTACCCGATCCACATCTACGGCGCGATCATCGCCGGCGCGGACATCCGCTCGGTGCGCATGGATGGCGGAGTCGACTTCTTTGCCGAACTGGAACGCGCGATCCGCGAGACGCTGCCGCGGCCGAAGATGATGATCCTCGGCTTCCCCAGCAATCCCACCGCGCAGTGCGTGGACCTGGCCTTCTTCCATCGCGTGGTGGCGCTCGCCCGCCAGCACGGCATCTACGTCGTGCACGACCTGGCGTACGCCGACCTGTGCTACGACGATGCGTTCCCGGACAACCGTGCGCCGTCGATCATGCAGGTGCCCGGCGCGCGCGAGGTCGCGGTCGAGTTCTTCACGATGAGCAAGAGCTACAACATGGCGGGCTGGCGCATCGGCTTCATGGTCGGCAACAAGGACCTGGTCGCCGCGCTGGGCCGCATGAAGAGCTATCACGACTACGGCACCTTCACGCCGATCCAGGTGGCGGCCATCGCCGCGCTGGAAGGCCCGCAGGACTGCGTCGAGCAGATCCGCCGCGAGTACCAGCGCCGCCGCGACGTGCTGGCGCGCGGGCTGCACGAGGCCGGCTGGATGGTCGACGTGCCGAAGGCGTCGATGTACATCTGGGCGCGCATTCCCGAGCCGTACGCGGCGCTGGGCTCGCTGGAGTTCTCGAAGAAGGTGCTGGAGCAGGCGAAGGTGGCCGTGTCGCCGGGCATCGGCTTCGGCGACTACGGGGATGACTACGTGCGCTTCGCGATGATCGAGAACGAGCATCGCATCCGGCAGGCGGTGCGCGGCGTCAAGGACATGTTCCGCGCGGATGGCCTGCTGCCGAAGGCAGCGGCGTAGTGCCAGGCAGGCGCGCGGACTTCGATTCAACTTCCGGGCCGCTGCGGCGGCTCTTCAGCGAAACATGAAACCGATCAACGTCGGCCTGCTCGGGCTGGGCACCGTCGGGCGAGGCACGTTCGACGTGCTGCGCCGTAACCAGCACGAGATCCGCCGCCGCGCCGGGCGCGGCATCGAGATCACGGCCGTCGCGGTGCGCGACGTCGCGAAGGCGCGCGCGCATCTCGGCTCGGACATCGCGGTGACCAACGAGCCGCTGGACGTCGTGCGGCGACCCGACGTCGACATCGTCGTGGAACTGATCGGCGGCGTCGAGCCCGCGCGTTCGCTGGTGCTCGAAGCCATCCGTCTCGGCAAGAACGTCGTCACCGCCAACAAGGCGTTGCTGGCCAAGCACGGCAACGAGATCTTCGAAGCGGCGCGCGAGCGCGGCGTGATGGTGGCGTTCGAAGCGGCGGTGGCCGGCGGCATCCCGATCATCAAGGCCCTGCGCGAGGGGCTGACGGCCAATCGCATCCAGTGGCTGGCCGGCATCATCAACGGCACCTGCAACTTCATCCTGTCGGAGATGCGCGCCCGCGGACTGCCGTTCGACGCCGTGCTTGCGGAGGCGCAGCGGCTCGGTTATGCGGAAGCCGATCCCACCTTCGACATCGAAGGCATCGATGCCGCGCACAAGCTGACGCTGCTCGCAGCGATCGCGTTCGGCGTGCCGATCAACTTCGACGCGGCCTACACCGAAGGCATCGCGCGGCTCGCCGCCGAGGACATCAAGTATGCGGAGCAGCTCGGCTACCGCATCAAGCTGCTGGGCATCGCGAAGCGCGGCGCGCAGGGCGTCGAGCTGCGCGTGCATCCGACGCTGGTGCCGGCGCAGCGGCTGATCGCCAGCGTCGAGGGCGCGATGAACGCGATCGTGGTCAAGGGCGACGCCGTCGGCACCACGCTGTACTACGGACCGGGCGCGGGCTCGGAGCCGACGGCGTCGGCTGTGATCGCGGATCTGGTGGACGTGACGCGCATGGCCACCGCCGATCCCGAGAACCACGTGCCGCATCTGGCCTTCCAGCCCGATGCGATGGCCGATGTGCCGTGGCTGCCGGTGGACGACACGGTCAGCTCGTCGTACTTCCGCATGCGCGTGGCCGACCAGCCCGGTGTGCTCGCCGACATCACGCGCATCCTCGCCGACGGCCGCATCTCGATCGAGGCGCTGTTCCAGCGCGAGCCTTCGCAGGGCGAGAACCAGACCGACATCATCATGCTGACGCACGAGGCGGTCGAACGCGACGTCAACGCCGCGATGCGGCGCATCGAGGCCCTGCCGACCGTGCTTGCGCCGGTGATCCGCATCCGGCAGGAAGACCTGCTCTAGGGCCGGCCATGCGCTACGTGTCCACGCGGGGCAGGGCGCCGGAGCGCGGGTTCTCCGACATCCTGCTGTCGGGCCTGGCCGACGATGGCGGCCTGTACGTGCCGGCCTACTACCCGCCGGTGACGAGCGCCGAACTTGATCGCTGGCGAGCGCTGAGCTATGCCGAGCTTGCGACCGAGATCATCGCGCGCTTCGCCGGCGACATCCCCCGCGACCGCATCGCCGCGCTGTGCGCCGCCACCTACACCGCGCAGACCTATCGGCATGCGCGCGACGCCGCGAGCGCCGCACAGGTCACGCCGCTGCGCTGGCTGACGCCGGGCCTGGCGCTGCTCGAACTGTCCAACGGCCCGACGCTGGCCTTCAAGGACATGGCGATGCAGCTGCTGGGCGCGCTGTTCGAGCATGTGCTCGCCGAGCGCGGCGCGGGACTGAACGTGCTGGGCGCGACGTCCGGCGACACCGGCTCCGCCGCCGAGTACGCGCTGCGCGGCCGGCATGGCGTACAGGTCTTCATGCTGTCGCCGCAGGGGCGCATGAGCGCTTTCCAGCGTGCGCAGATGTATGCGCTGCAGGACGCCAACATCCACAACTACGCCGTGGCCGGCACCTTCGACGACTGCCAGGACCTGGTGAAGGCGGTGGCCGGCGACCTCGCGTTCAAGCAGCGCTGGTCGATCGGCAGCGTCAACTCAATCAACTGGGGCCGCATCGTCGCGCAGGTGGTCTACTACTTCCGCGGCTACCTGGCGGCGACGACGAGTTCGACGCAGCGCGTGTCCTTCGCGGTGCCGTCCGGCAACTTCGGCAACATCCTGTCGGGCTGGATCGCGAAGCAGATGGGACTGCCGGTGCACCGGCTGATCCTCGCCACCAACGAGAACGACGTGCTCGACGAGTTCTTCCGCACCGGCCGCTACCGCGTGCGCAGTGCGGCAAGGAGACGCTCGCGACCAGCAGCCCGTCGATGGACATCAGCAAGGCGTCGAACTTCGAACGCTATGTGTTCGACATCGTCGGCCGCGATCCCGAGGTGCTGCGCGAGCTGTGGTGGGAGCTGGATACGCGCGGCGAGTTTCACCTGGCCGGCACGCCGTACTTCGACAAGGTGCGCGGCAGCGGCTTCGTGTCCGGGCGCAGCAGCCACCAGGACCGGTTGCGCACGATCCGCATGGTGGCCGAGCGCCATGGCCTCACCATCGATCCGCACACCGCCGACGGCGTGAAGGTGGCGCTCGAACACCGCGACGACGCGGAGCCGACCATCTGCCTCGAGACCGCGCAGCCCGCGAAGTTCGCCGAGACAATCGTCGAAGCGCTGGGCCGCGAGCCGGCGCGGCCCGCCGACTTCGCCGGTCTCGAAGCGCTGCCGCAGCGCTGCGAGAACATGGCGGCCGATGTGGACGTATTGAAGCAACGGATCTCGGCCGCACTGGGTGCTCCTGCATGAAGGCCATCGGCTTCATCGGCTATTCGAACAGCGGCAAGACGACGCTGATCGAACGGCTGATTCCGCTGTTCACGCTGCGCGGTCTGGCGGTGTCGGCCATCAAGAACGCCCATCACGGCTTCGACATGGACCGTCCGGGCAAGGACTCGCATCGCTATCGCGAAGCCGGCGCCGGACAGGTGCTGATCGCCACGTCGCAGCGCTGGGCGCTGCTGACGGAGACGCGCGCACCGGCGCCGCTCGAGGAACTGCTGGCGCATCTCGCGCCGTGCGACCTGGTCATCATCGAAGGCTTCAAGAGCGAAGGCCACGTACCGCGCATCGAGGTGCGCAGGGCCGGCCAGCAGGAGCCGCCGATCTATCCGCACGATGCCAACGTCGTCGCGGTGGCGGCGGACTGCGCGTTGCCGGACTGTCCGTTGCCCGTGCTGGACCTGAACTCGGCACCGGCCGTGGCCGATTTCATCGCGCGGCACCTGCAGCTCGTGATGAGGGGCGCCTGATGCTGCAGGTCGAAGAGGCACTGGCCCGCATCCTGGCGCACGCGGAGCCGCTCGGCGTGGAGACCGTGTCCACCTTCGATGCGCATCGGCGCGTGCTCGCCACCGACGTCGTGTCGTCGATGGCCGTGCCGCCGCTCGCGAATTCGCAGATGGACGGCTACGCCGTGCGCACGCTCGACGTGCCGGCGCGCGGCACCACGCTGCGCGTCAGCCAGCGCATCGCCGCCGGCCACGTCGGTGTACCGCTCGAACCATTGACTGCCGCACGCATCTTCACCGGTGCGCCGGTGCCGCCGGGTGCCGACGCCGTCGTCATGCAGGAGGCCTGCAGCGTCGACGGCGATCGCGTGACGCTGAACGAAGTGCCGGAGCGCGGCGCGTGGATCCGTCCGGCCGGCATGGACATCGAGGCCGGCGACGTCGTCGTGCGCGCCGGCACGCGCCTGCGGCCGCAGGATCTCGGCCTGATCGCATCGGTGGGCGTTGCGCAGGTGACGGTGCGCCGGCCGCTGCGCGTGGCGGTGTTCTTCACCGGCGACGAACTGGCGATGCCGGGCGAAGCGCTGGCGCCGGGTCGCATCTACAACTCGAACCGCTTCGTGCTGCGGGCGCTGCTGGAACGGCTCGACTGTCGCGTCGAAGACCTCGGCATCGTGCCCGACCACCGGACGCAGACGCGCGACGCGTTCGTGCACGCGGCCACGTCGGCGGATCTGATCATCACGTCGGGTGGTGTGTCCGTCGGCGAGGAAGATCACGTCAAGCCCGCCGTCGAATCCGAAGGTGCGCTCGACCTATGGCAGGTCGCGATGAAGCCGGGCAAGCCGCTCGCCTTCGGCCACGTGCGCGACGTTCCCTTCATCGGACTGCCGGGCAATCCGGTATCGAGCTTCGTCACCTTCCTGCTGTTCGCGCGGCCGTTCATCCTGCGGCGCCAGGGCAGGGACGAGGTCGGCTATCCGCTGACGACGCTGCGCGCCGACTTCGACTGGCCGCGCGCCGACAAGCGCCGCGAATTCCTGCGCGTGCGGCGCAACGACCGCGGCGGGGTGGACCTCTTCCCCGTGCAGAACTCGGCTGTGCTGACGTCGGCGGCATGGGCCGATGGCCTGCTCGACATCGCGCCGGGCGCGACCTTCGTCAGCGGGGATAATGTCCGCTACGTTTCGTTCGCCGAACTGCTCGATTGAAGTGAAATGAATGTCCGGCTGCTGTATTTCGCTGCCCTGCG
>JBGAIO010000105.1:0-8868 GCA_044225415.1 Burkholderiaceae bacterium
CGCGGACCGTGACGATGCGCACCACGTCGGTCTCGATCTTCTTGCGCAGGCGGTGCACGTACACCTCGATCGCGTTGGTGCTGACCTCTTCGCCCCAGCTGCACAGGTGATCGACCAGCTGCTCCTTGCTGATCAGCCGGCCCGGCCGCTGCATCAGCACCTCCAGCAGGTTCAGCTCGCGCGCGGACAGGTCGAGCATCTGGTCATTGAGCCAGGCGGCGTGGCCCACCTGGTCGAGGCGCAGCGGGCCATGCCTGAGCACGGTCTGCGATCCACCGGCGGCGCGGCGCGTCAGCGCGCGCACGCGCGCCTCGAGTTCGGACAGCGCGAAAGGCTTCGCCATGTAGTCGTCCGCGCCGAGATCCAGTCCGCGCACGCGCTGCTCGACGCTGTCGGCGGCGGTCAGGATCAGCACCGGCACGGTGCTGTTGCGGGCGCGCATGCGGCGCAGCACGTCGAGCCCGGACAGGCCCGGCAGGCCAAGATCAAGGATCAGCAGGTCGAAGGACTGCGCCGTCACCGCCGTGTCGGCCGCGTCGCCGCTGTTCACCACATCGACCGCATTGCCGCCGGCGCGCAGCGAGCGCGACAGGCCATCGGCCAGCATGGCGTCGTCTTCGGCGATCAGGATGCGCATCGATAGGCGTGGGGTGAGTGCGGGCGGCGACGCCAGCCCCGCGGGTATGCTCCGGCGACCTGCTTTCGAGTTTTCGAGGCCGGGGGTCGCAGATGCCGCAGTCTAGGTCGGCGGCTGGCGCCCGGACAAGCCGCGCCGGCTGCCGTTCACGCCGCAAGCCCCGGCGCGGGGTCGAAAGTGGTTGACATCCGCTACTGGAACTATTTACAGTGGGATACTGTAAATAATCTCAGTGAACGCCCGGCGGCCCCGCGCCAGACGGCGGGCACGGGTCAACCGAAGCGGAAAGGCGAGGCGGCGATGGACGACGGAAGGAGCCTGTTGGTGACGGACAGCAAGGAGCGGCAGAAGGCCCTGGCGGCCGCGCTGGCGCAGATCGAAAAGCAGTTCGGCAAGGGCTCGGTGATGCGCCTGGCCGATGGCGAGGTGGCCGAGGACATCCAGGTCGTGTCCACCGGTTCGCTGGGGCTGGACATCGCGCTCGGCGTCGGCGGCCTGCCGCGCGGCCGCGTGGTGGAGGTCTACGGGCCGGAATCGTCCGGCAAGACCACGCTCACGCTGCAGGTCATCGCCGAGATGCAGAAGCTCGGCGGCACCTGCGCGTTCATCGACGCCGAGCACGCGCTCGACATCCAGTACGCGCAGAAGCTCGGCGTCAGCCTGCAGGACCTGCTGGTGTCGCAGCCCGACACGGGCGAGCAGGCGCTGGAGATCACCGATGCGCTGGTGCGCTCGGGCTCGGTGGACCTGATCGTCATCGACTCCGTCGCTGCGCTGACGCCGAAGGCGGAAATCGAAGGCGAGATGGGCGATTCGCTGCCCGGCCTGCAGGCGCGCCTGATGTCGCAGGCGCTGCGCAAGCTCACCGGCACCATCAAGCGCACCAACTGCCTGGTCATCTTCATCAACCAGATCCGCATGAAGATCGGCGTGATGTTCGGCAACCCCGAAACCACGACGGGCGGCAACGCGCTGAAGTTCTACGCGTCGGTGCGGCTGGACATCCGCCGCGTCGGCTCCATCAAGAAGGGCGACGAGGTGATCGGCTCCGAGACCAAGGTCAAGGTCGTGAAGAACAAGGTCGCGCCGCCGTTCAAGCAGGCCAACTTCGACATCCTCTACGGCGAAGGCATCTCGCGCGAAGGCGAAGTCGTCGACCTGGGTGCGGAGCACAACATCGTCGAGAAGTCCGGCGCCTGGTACAGCTACAACGGCGATCGCATCGGCCAGGGCAAGGACAACGCGCGCGAATTCCTGCGCGCCAATCCGGCCATTGCGCTGGATATCGAGAACAAGGTCCGCGAACAGCTCGGCGTGGCCGCCCGTGCCGCGGTGCCAGCTGCTGCAGAGTGACGCAGCCGAAGGTGCAAAGCCTCTGCGCTGTGCGCTGCGGAGCGAGCTTGCCTGGGGCGGCCCGGCGCCGCGACCATGGGTGCGCCGGCTAGCCGGCCACCCCGCCCTCGGTCGCTGCGCGCGCGAGCCCTCGCAGCCCTCGCGCGTCGCGAGCACAGCCGCGCGGAACTGGCGCGCAAGCTGACACCGCATGCGGCCGATCCCGATGAGCTGAACCGGCTCCTCGACGCACTCGAGGCCGACAAGCTGCTGTCGGACGCACGCTTCGTCGAGGTGCTGGCGCGCAGCCGCGGCGAACGCTTCGGCGCCGCGCGAGTGAAGCAGGAACTGCGCACGCACCGCGTGGACGATGAACTGCTGCGCGCGACCGTCGACGAACTGAAGGCGACGGAATTCGCCCGTGCCCGCGCCATCTGGCAGCGGCGCTTCGGCATGCCGGCGGCCGACGTTGCAGAACGGGCGAAGCAGATGCGCTTCCTGGCAGGACGAGGCTTCGCAGAGTCAGTCGTGCGGCGCGTGGTACGCGGCGTCGAAGACGAATGACTGCGTCCGGCCCTCAGCGGATTTCGACCGCGACGGGCTGGTGATCGGAGACTTTCGTCGACGTGTCGACGACGATGCTCCTGACGCGGGTTGCCAGCGGCTCGCTGACGAAGACGAAGTCGCACGATATCGGCTCAGGCCCGTAGCGGCGATCGAACAACCGGAACGTCGGCGGATGCGGTTCCGCGTCGTGCAGCTGAAGCCACGCATCGCGCATCTTCGCGCCGCGGGTCGCCGGCTCGCCCGCTGTCGATCCGTCTGCCGCGATGGCCGCGTACGCCGCATCGCTGGCTTCCGCATTGAAGTCGCCGCACAGGATCGCCTGCGCCGTCTGCGGTTTCGCGCGAAAGGGCAGCGACTCGTCGCCAGCCTTCGGCGGAGCGGCTGCACGCTCGCAGGCCTCGGCGTGAATCGCCTGCAGCGCACGCGCCTGTGCCAGCCGCTGGCGCGCCGAGTAGTACTCCAGGTGCGTCGTCATCACGCGCACCGGCCCCAGCGCGGGATCCTGCACGGTCACCACCGTGCACATGCGGGGCATCGACGTGACGGCCGGATCCGCGGGCCACGGCAGGCGGTGGTGTTCCACCTGCAGCACGGGCAGCCGCGTCGCGATCAGGTTGCCGAAGCGGCGCACCCGGCCCGCCGCGGTGTATTCCTCCACCGCTGCGCCGAAATGCACAGTGAACCCCGGCAGCAGCGCAGCAAGCTCGGCCGGCTGATCGCCCGGACCGCCTTCCAGCGACTCGTTGCCCTGCGCGATCTCCTGCAGGCACAGCACGTCGAAGTCGAGCAGCGCGCGGGCGCCGTCGACGATGCGCCGCGGGCTGACCACGCCGTCCAGCCCGCAGCACCACTGCGTGTTCCACGTGACGAGCCTCACAGGCGCCTCACCCCACGTGCCTCACTTGATGCCGGCGCGCATGAAGCTCTGCACGAACTGGCGCTGGAAGAGCAGGAACGCCACCAGCAGCGGCGCCGAGGTCATCAGCGTCGCCGCGGTGATCACCGACCAGTCCACGCCCTGGTCGACCGACGAGAACACCTGCAGGCCGACGGTCAGCGTGCGCGCGTTCTGCGTGTTGGTGACGATCAGCGGCCACAAGAAGTTGTTCCAGTGATAGCTGATCGACACCAGCGCAAACGCGACGTACACCGGTCGCGCCAGCGGCACATAGACGCGCCACAGCGTCTGCAGCGCGCTTGCGCCCTCGATGCGCGCCGCTTCCTCGAGTTCCTTCGGCACGCTCATGAAGGTCTGCCGCAGCAGGAAGATCGCGAAGGCCGACGCGAAGTAGGGCAGCCCGATCGCCAGCAGCGTGTCGACCAGGCCCAGCTTCACCATCGTGCGGTAGTTCTCGACGATGACGAAGTCCGGCATCACCATCAGCTGCACCAGCACCAGCGCGAACACCGCCTCGCGCCCGCGGAAGCGCCAGCGCGCGAAGGCGTACGCCGCCAGCGTGGACAGTACGAGCTGTGCGGCCAGGATCATCAGCACCAGCAGCGTCGTGTTCAGGAAGTAGCGCGCGAAGGGCGCGGCATCCCACGCGCGTGCGAAGTTCTCCAGCGTCAGCGGTGCGGTGAGCGCAAAGCGCGTCGCGAACTCCGACGGATGAAACGCAGTCCACACCGCATAGGCCAGCGGCAGGATCCACAGCAGCGCCAGCAGCCATGCACCCACGGTGTCGAGCCAGGTGGGCTCGTTGTAGGCGAGGCGGTGGGAAGGCGAGTGCGTGCGATCACTCATGATGAGCGGAACCGAAACTTGGATCCCGGCCTTCGCCGGGATGACGGCACACTACGTCGTCGTCCCGGCGAAGGCCGGGACCCAATTTGACGTTGCTGCTCATCGGTAATGCACCCGCTTGTCCACCACGAAGAACTGGAACAGCGCAATGCCCGCCAGCCCCACCACCAGCACCACCGTGATCGCCGACGCGTGTCCCACGTCCCAGAAACTGAAGCCCACTTCGTACAGGTAGTACAGCAGCAGCGTGGTCGCATTGTCCGGCCCGCCGCGCGTCAGCACGAACAGATGATCGACCATGCGGAACGCGTTGATGAAGGCGTTGACCAGCACGAACAGCGTCGTCGGCATCAGCAGCGGCCACTGCACGCGGCGGAAGTAGTAGCTGCGCGATGCGCCCTCGATGGCCGCCGCCTCGCGCAGGCTGGGGTTCAGCGCCTGCAGTGCGGCCAGGTAGAAGATCATGAAGAAGCCGGCTTCCTTCCAGATCGCCACGACTGTCACCGCGCCGAGCGCCGTCGTCGGACTGCCGAGCCAGTTGTGCGACGGAAAGCCCAGCGCCTGCGTAACCTGCTCGAGCAGCCCGTACTGCGGCGTGTAGAAGAACAGCCAGATGTTGGCCACCGCGATCATCGGCAGCACGGTGGGCGTGAAGTAGGCCATGCGCAGGAACGCGCGGCCGGCGATGCGCTCGTTGACCCACAGCGCCATCGCCAGCGCGAGGCCGATGGAGACCGGAATCGTGAACGCGGCGAACAGCAGGTTGTTGCGCAGCGCCTTCCAGAACACCGGGTCTTCGATCATCACCCGGTAGTTGTCCAGCCCCACGAAGACACTGGCGCGCCCCGCGCGCGGCGTCGACCAGAAGCTGTCGATGAAGGTGGCGACCACCGGCCAGTGCACGAAGGCCAGCAGCAGCACCAGTGCCGGCAGCAGCAGGAGCCAGGCGTGGACGACCCTCAGGTCGCCCACCCCGCCGGCCACGCCGGGTGCGGCGGCAGTTCGCGCGCCCATCATGCGTAGCTGTGCGCGCGCATGCGATCCGGCACGCGACTCGCCGCGCCTACTTGAACGGCCGCAGCAGCCGCTCGGCCTCGCGCTGCGACTCCTTCAGGGCGTCGGCCGGCGACTTGGCGCCGGTGAGCGCGGCCTGCAGTCCGTCGTTCAGCGCCTTGGTCACGCGCTGGTTGTCGTGCGTGGACAGTTCCGCGACCAGTGGAACAGCTGGTCACGCGCCACCAGCGCGGCCGGAAGTCCGTCGTGTACTTCTTCAGCAGCGGCGTGTCGTACGCGGCCGGCGACACCGCAACGTAGCCGGTGTCGATGCTCCACTGCGCGGCGCGCTCGGGGGCGGTCATCCACTTCGCGAACTTGAAGGCCGCTTCCTGCTGCGCCGGCGTGGCCTTCTTGAAGATGTAGAAGTTGCCGCCGCCAGTGGGCGAGCCGCGGCGCTTGTTGGCCGGGATCATGCCCACGCCGAAGTCGAACTTGGCGTTGTTCTTGATGTTGGTGAGATTGCCGGTGGTGGTGAAGATGATCGCGGCCTTGCGCTCGAAGAAATCGCGCGGCGTCGTGCCCCACTCGACCACGCCGGGCGGATGAACGCCGGCCTTGCCCAGGTCCACCCAGAACTGCAGCGCCTCGATCACGGCCGGGTCGTCGTACTTCACCTGCGTGCCGGCCTCGTTGGCGAGAATGGCCCCGTTGGTGGTGGTCAGCGTCTGGAACAGCCAGTACGGAAATCCGCTCGACGGGATCTGCACGCCGTACTGCGTGACCTTGCCGCTCGCGTCCTTCTTCGTCAGCTTGGTCGCGTAGTCCTTCAGCTCGGCCCACGTGGCCGGCGCCTTGTTCGGATCGAGCCCGGCTTCCTTGAACAGTTCCTTGTTCCAGTAGATCACCACGGTCGAGCGCTGGAACGGAACGCCCCAGGTCTTGCCGCCGGTGCGGCTGTTCAGCATGAAGGCCGGAAAGAACCCGTTGAGCCACGCCTTGTCGTCGGCCGTCTTCACGAAGTTGTCGATGGGCACCACCGCGTCTTCGTCGATCAGCGTGAACATGTCGGTCGACAGCAGCACCGACGTCACCGGTGGCGTGCCCGACTTGTGTGCCGTCAGGGCCTTGACGATGGTCTCCTGGTACGTGCCTGCATAGATCGGCGTGACCTTGATGGCCGGGTTCTCCTTCGAGAACTCGGCGGCGTAGCCGTCGATGATCTTCGTGATCGGGCCGCCGACCGCGACCGGGAAGTAGAACGAGATCTCGGTGGGCTGCGCCTGCGCGGCCGTCACCAGGCTCGCGGCGAGGGCGGGTGCCGCGACGAGCGACAGGGCGAGGCGTCCCAGGGAGCGGCGCTTCAGGGAAGAGGTACTTTGCATCGAAAAGTCTCCGGTGGTTGTGCAAAACCGCTTATTCGACACCGCCGGTGTGACGACGGTGTGATGCGGATTGGTGGTAGAACTCCAAGGGTCGATTGTCGCCCCGGCGACGGCGGGCGTGCGGAATCCGGGGCTGTTCACGGTATGCGATGTCCGTGCTGATCGAAGCTGTGCGCATCGCTCGCCGACCAGTGCAGGTGGACCTCATCACCAACCTGCGCCCGCTGGCGTCCGTCCGCCCGCACCAGCAGCGTCTCGCTGCCGACCTGGCAGCGCAGGACGAGATCGGCGCCGAGATATTCGGTGCTGAGCACGCGCGCGGCGATGCCGCCGGTGTCGGCGAGCGTGATCGCCTCGGGTCGCACGCCGAGCTGCGCGCCCGCCCGGCCCGTGTCGTGGTCGCTGCCGGCGATGCGGCCCTGCTCCAGCCGCACGAGGTTCATCGGCGGCGTGCCGATGAAACGCGCCGCGAAGGTCGTCGCCGGCTGCGCATACATGTCGCGCGGCGTGCCGTTCTGTTCGACGCGGCCGGCGTTCAGCAGCACGACCTGGTCGGCCATGCTCATCGCTTCGGCCTGGTCGTGCGTGACGTAGACGACGGTCAGGCCGAGGCTCTGCTGCAACTCGCGCAGTTCGCGTCGCATCTCCTGCCGCAGTTGTGCGTCCAGGTTCGACAGGGGCTCGTCCATCAGGCACACCTGCGCCTGCGCCACCAGCGCGCGGCCCAATGCAACGCGCTGCTGCTGGCCGCCCGAAAGCTGCGACGGCTTGCGCGCCAGCAGGCTCTTCAGTCCGAGCAGTTCCGCCGCGCGATTCACGCGCTCGGTGCGCTCTGCCTTCGGCACCTTGCGCACGGCCAGGCCGAAGGCGATGTTGTCGGCCACCGTCAGGTGCGGGAACAGCGCGTAGTTCTGGAACACCATCGCCACGCCGCGCTGCGACGGCGGCAGTGCACTGACGTCGCGGTCGCCGATCAGCACGCGGCCTTCGGTGGCGGTTTCCAGCCCGGCGATGATGCGCAGCGTGGTCGACTTGCCGCAGCCCGACGGCCCCAGCAGCACGCAGAAGGTCGCCGGCTCGATGCGCAGGTCGACGGCGTGCAATGCGACGGCGTCGCCCCAGCGCTTGGCAAGGCCGGTCAGTTCGATGGCAGACATGCGGAGACAGCGGAAGTCTTTGGTACGGACAGCGCGCGAGTCTAGGGCCGAACGCCGTCGTGCGCGAAATCCGCCGACCGAGGGCACCGACGAGAGCTGGGTCTGCCCTGCGCGACCCCCTGTGCTAAATTTCCCCGTCTGGCCGCACCCGGGGATCGCCCGCGGCGGCCTTTTTCTTTGCGTCGATTTCCTTGCGTCGATTTCCTTGTCCACGCCGATGCCCAACCGCCGCCACGTGCACACGCGTTCGATCCGGGTCGACGCCTATGCACGCGATGACGGACTGTGGGATCTCGAGGCCCGCCTCACCGACACCAAGTCGCGCGACTTTCCGCTGGCGACCGGGCTGCGGCCCGCGGGCGAGCCGGTGCACGACATGCTGCTGCGCGTGACCATCGACGAGAAGCTCACCATCGTCGAAGCGGTTGCCGAGTCGCTGGCGGTGCCGTATCCGGGTCACTGCGATGTGATCGGCCCCGACTACCGCAAGCTCGTCGGCCTGAACCTGCTGCAGGATTTCCGCCGCCATCTGGTGGGCCGACTGGGCGGCGTACATGGCTGCACGCACATCACCGAACTCGCCAAGGTGCTGCCGACCGCCGCCGTGCAGGCTTTCGCCGGCGAGGTATTCAAGACGCGCGACAGCGCCTATGAAGGCCATCGTGACGACGAGCGCATGCCGTGGCAGCTCGACCGCTGCCATGCGCTGCGCGTCGATGGCCCGGCGGTGGCGCAGTTCTATCCGCGCTGGTTCGAGCCGCGGCGCACGGCGGCGAAGCTGGCTGCCGTGAAGCCCGCAATGGTCAACGACGAGGGCGCGCGTTGACATTCACACGCTGCACTCCACACGCTCCATGAAAGCCTGTCGATGAAGATCCACGAGTATCAGGGCAAGGAAATCCTGCGCAGGTTCGACGTGCCGGTGCCGCGCGGCGTGCCCGCGTTCAGCGTCGACGAGGCGGTGAAGGCCGCGCAGACGCTCGGCGGCCCGGTGTGGGTGGTGAAGGCGCAGATCCACGCCGGCGGCCGCGGCAAGGGCGGCGGCGTGAAGCT
>JBGAIO010000106.1:0-8307 GCA_044225415.1 Burkholderiaceae bacterium
TGCCATCGACATAAGCCGCTTCCTCGAAGCGCAGACCGAGCAACGCGCGGAAGTCCGCCAGCGTGCCGCGGCCCTTCAGCGGCGCGAGCTCCGGTACCAGTGCGTCGAGCTCGGCCAGCACCGCGCGACCGACCGGATCGTCGCTCAGCGCAGCGCGCATGCCCAGCGCGTCCAGTGCGCGTTGCAAGGCCTGCAGCTGGGACGCCAGTCCGGACGGTGCGCGGCGCGCAAGCTGCACCTGTTCGTCGAGCTGCCGCAGCAGCCCGCGCGCGTCGTCGCAGGCGGGCGCTTCGGCGTCGTCGCGCTCGGCAAGCGCCGCCACGGCGCGCAGCATCGCCGCACTGCCTTGCAGCGCCCCGGTCGCGCGGATCGCGCGCTCGATCGCGCCGATCGTGGCGTCCTTGTCGGGGCACTGGGCCAGCGTGAAGGGCGACTTCAGCCAGTCGAGCAGGTCGCGCCAGTACAGATCGCCTTCGACCAGGTCGTACCAGCGCATGATCGCCGCGGCCGCGCTGGTGGTGGACAGCCGCCAGCCCGTTTCGTCGCGCACGCTGACGTCGGCGCGTTCCAGCAGCGCCCGTACGCGCCGCGCCGTCAGGCGATCGAGCGCGACGAGCGCGATGGACGACACACCCTCCCGGCGCCACGTCAACACCTGCTCCGCCACCGCGATCGCTTCTTCTTCGAGGCTGTTCGCCACGACAATGGTCAGCGGTGCCACGCCAGCGGCCCCCCGCAGCGCGTCGGCGCGATCGGCGAGCGCAGCAGATTGCGCACCGCCGTTCCCGTTCGTGGCGAGTTCCGGCCAGGCAGCGGCAAGCAGAGGGCGAGCTACGACCGCCGCGGCGGTGTCAGGTCGCAGCAGCAGCGCAGGCACGCGCTCGGCCACCCGCTGCAGAAACCCCTCCTCCCACGGCGCGAGTGCGCCCGCAGCGACGCCTGCCGACGTACCGGCAACGTATACCAGCGGACCCGTGATCTGCTGCGCACGCGCAGCGAGTTCGCGCAGCGCGCGCGCAGCGCCATCGTCGGCCGACCGCCGCGCGTGCCAGAGTTCGAGCACGAGCTGGGCCGGGGCCTGCAGTGCGCGCGCGGCGCGGCGTCGGTAGTGCCGGTCCAGCGCCTGCCGAAGGCGTCCGTCGAAAGCGTCGTGGCCCGAGGCGGCTGCCAGCGTCAGCTCGTCGCACAGTGCGGAGATCTCGCGTGCCAATGCCCACAGCGTCGCCGGTTCACTGCCGATGCCCGAGCGGATCCACGCACTGTCGCGCAGCGCGCCATACAGTTCCACGCGCGCGGCCAGTCCGGAGTCGAGCGAGTGGCCCAACCAGGCGGCTATCGGCACGATGCGCGGGGGCATGAAAGCGCCCCCCAGCGCCGCGTGCAGGGCGCTGCGTGCCGGCGCCGCGTGCGCCCCGCCCGGCACCAGCCACGTGGCGGTGTGCGCACGTCGCGGGTCGAGGCCGCCCGCCTGCAGGTGTCCGACAACGGCCTGCGCGGCGGCCGGCCAGAAGCCCGCATCGGCGGCGATCGAGACAGTCTGCAGCGGCATCACGGCCATTGTAGGAATTGCGGGCTCACCGCGTGCGCCCGCCTGCCGCCGCACTCATCCTTCCGGCGGTGCGCCCGCCCCTTGCGCCCTGCCGGGTGCGCAGTGCTACCATTCGTTCCTGAGCGCCAGCCGCCCTTTTCCGTGGGTTGTGCCCCGGCCGGATCGTCCCCACTTTGCATCCCGTCGTTTCATCCGTGGTTCAATCCTTGCAGTCGATCCTCGATCCGTCGTGATCGCGCGCCTCCGGTACTTTCCGGAAGCCGCCAAAGGAAACACATGAGTGACATCAAGTACGTCAGCGATTCAAGCTTCGAGACCGAAGTCCTGAAGTCGGACACGCCAGTGCTGGTCGATTACTGGGCCGAATGGTGTGGCCCGTGCCGCATGATCGCCCCCATCCTCGACGAAGTGTCGAAGGAATACGGCGGCAAGGTGGCGGTGGCCAAGCTCAACGTCGACGAGAACCAGGCGACACCCGCCAAGTACAACATCCGCGGCATTCCGACGCTGATGCTGTTCAAGAACGGCGCGGTCGTCGGCACCAAGGTCGGCGCGCTCTCCAAGTCCCAGCTGACGGCGTTCATCGACAGCAACATCTGACCGTGTTCACGGCGGGCCCGATCGGATGATCCGGCCCGCCGCTCCCCGCGGGCGCCCTGAACAGTCAACAGGCGTCCCACAACACCTCCGCAGTCTTTCTGCCTCCTCCCATGCACCTCTCAGAACTGAAAGCCCAGCACGTATCGCAGCTGCTCGAAGTCGCCAACGGCCTCGAGATCGACAACGCCAACCGGATGCGCAAGCAGGAGCTGATGTTTGCGATCCTGAAGAAGCGCGCCAAGGGCGGCGAGCAGATCTTCGGCGACGGCACCCTGGAGGTGCTGCCCGACGGCTTCGGCTTCCTGCGCTCGCCCGAGACGTCGTATCTGGCCAGCACCGACGACATCTACATCTCGCCGTCGCAGATCCGCCGCTTCAACCTGCACACCGGCGACTCGATCGAAGGCGAGGTGCGCGTGCCCAAGGACGGCGAGCGCTACTTCGCGCTGGTCAAGGTCGACAAGGTGAATGGTGTCGCGCCGGAGGCGACCAAGCATCGCATCCTGTTCGAGAACCTGACGCCGCTCTTCCCGAACGAGCCGCTGGTGCTCGAACGCGAGATGAAGGGCGACGAGAACATCACCGGCCGTCTCATCGACATCATCGCGCCCATCGGTAAGGGGCAGCGCGGGCTGCTGGTCGCCAGCCCCAAGAGCGGCAAGACGGTGCTGATGCAGCACATCGCGCACGCCATCGCGCAGAATCACCCGGACATCGTGCTGATCGTGCTGCTGATCGACGAGCGGCCCGAGGAAGTGACCGAGATGCAACGCTCGGTCCGCGGCGAGGTCGTGGCCTCCACCTTCGACGAGCCGGCCACGCGCCACGTGCAGGTGGCCGAAATGGTCATCGAGAAGGCCAAGCGCCTGGCCGAGAGCAAGAAGGACGTGGTGATCCTGCTGGACTCGATCACGCGCCTGGCGCGCGCCTACAACACCGTGGTGCCGGCCTCCGGCAAGGTGCTGACCGGCGGCGTGGACGCCAACGCGCTGCAGCGCCCGAAGCGCTTCTTCGGCGCCGCGCGCAACATCGAGGAAGGCGGCTCGCTCACCATCATCGCCACCGCCCTGATCGACACCGGCTCGCGCATGGACGACGTGATCTACGAGGAGTTCAAGGGCACCGGCAACATGGAAATCCACATGGAGCGCCGGCTGGCCGAAAAACGCGTCTACCCGGCGCTGAACGTCAACCGCTCGGGCACGCGCAAGGAAGAACTGCTGCTGAAGCCGGACATCCTGCAGAAGGTGTGGATCCTGCGCAAGCTGCTGTACGGCATGGACGAGATCGAGGCGATGGAGTTCCTGCTGGACAAGATGAAGGCCACGAAGAGCAACGCGGAGTTCTTCGACATGATGAGACGGGGTGGGTAGAAGGGGCAATCCGGCGATTTGCCCTGACCCAGAAAAGCAAGGATAATCAGCGGTTTCCCCGAAATCGGGGCCGTGTTCGAGGATGTCGGCGGGTCTGTTTTGACCCTGTTGCAAGTCTCTTGCAACCCCGGCCCCTCTGACGGGCGGCCCGCCTTTGAGAGCACATCATGAAGCCCGGCATCCACCCCGAATACCGCGAAGTCGTTTTCCAGGACATGCAGAACGACTTCAAGTTCATCACGCGCTCCACGCTGCAGACGCGCGACTCCATCGAGTTCGAAGGCAAGACCTATCCGCTGTTCAAGCTGGATACGTCGTCCGAATCGCATCCGTTCTACACCGGCGCGCAGACGCGCATCGTCGAGACGGGTCGCGTCGAGAAGTTCCGTCAGAAGTTCGCCGCCAAGAGCGAAGCGGTGAACGCCGCGGCCGCTGCTGCGACCGCCGCCGCGCAGGCGGCAACGGCCCGGGCGCGCAAGAAGTAAGGCGCAAAGTAAGGCGCAAGCCCGCTCGGTCAATGACTGGAGCACAGGACAGGGCAGCCGCGGCTGCCCTTTTTGTTGCCCGGTGATCGGCCGTCGTCCCCGTCGCCACCGGGGTGTGTGGGCAAATGTGCGGGTAAATGCACGGGTACAGAATGCGCGATCGGCACGACTGAAACCATGAGCTTCGAACATCGGCCCTCACCGTCGCGCGTGACCGAAGCCGGCGCCGCCAAGCTGCCGCGCTGGCTGCTGGTCGTGCTGCTGGCCGTGTACATCGTGCCGGGGCTGTTCGCGCGCGCGCCATGGAGCAGCGAAGACCAGAGCGCCTTTGGCGTCGCGTGGACGATGGCCACCGGTGGATCTCTGCAATGGTGGCTGCCCGCCGTCGCCGGCGAGCCGCTGCCCGAGGAGGGCCCGCTGCCCTTCTGGATCGGGGCACTGTTCATCCGCCTGCTGGGGCCGTGGCTGGGCGCGATCGACGCGGCCCGGCTGGTCACGGTCTTCTGGTTCGCGATCGGCACGTGGGCGCTGTGGTACGCGACGTATCGCCTCGCGCGGCGCGACGAAGCCCAGCCGGTGGCGCTGGCCTTCGGCGGCGAAGCGACGCCGCGCGACTACGGGCGCATGCTCGCCGACATCGCGCTGCTGCTGCTGCTCGCCACCGTCGGCGTGCTGGTGCGATTGCACGAGACCGGCGCGGAGCCGGCGCTGCTCGCAATCACCTGTGTGCTCGTTTTCGCGCTGGCCTATGCGCTCGACGATCCGTGGAAAGGGGCGGTGGTCGCCGGCCTGTCCGTGGCGGCTGCTGCACTGACACGCGGCTGGCTGCCGGCCGGCACACTGCTCGGCGCGGCGCTGGTGACGACGGCTGGCTTTGGTCCGCGACGCTACGCACGCTGCGCGCTGATCGCGCTGCTCGGCATCGGCGTGTTCGCCTTGTGGCCACTCGCGGCGCAGTGGGCGCATCCGTCCGAGGCCCCGGGCTATCTGGCGCAATGGTGGCATTGGAACGCGGCGTCGTTGCGCTCTCCCCTGGGCGGCGCCTTCGGCGAAAACATCGGCTGGCTGGCACGCAACGTCGGCTGGTACGCGTGGCCGCTGTGGGCCTTCGCCCTGTGGACCCTGTACGCGTGGCGGCACTTCTTCCGCCAGCCGCACATCGCGCTGCCGCTGCTGCTGACGGTGGCGGGCATCGCGGCGGTGCTGGTCTCGTCGATGCCGAGCGACCGCGAGTTCCTGATCGCGGTGCCGGGCCTGGTGATCCTTGCCGTGTTCGGCGTGGCCTCGCTGAAGCGGACGGCGGAAGATGCGATCGACTGGTTCTCGCTGGCGCTGTTTTCGTTCGCGCTGCTCGGCGTGTGGCTGTACTTCTTCGCGTGGAACGCAGGCACGCCCCCGAAGATGGCTGCATCGGTGACGCGGCTCGTTCCCGACTTCACGCCCGACATCACGTTTGTCGCCACGGCCATCGCGGCAGTCGCCGCCGTCGCGTGGGCCGTGCTCGTCGTGTGGCGCGTGCGCGTGCGTCCGCCGATGCTGTGGACCGGGCCTTTCATCGCGGCCGCCGGCATGTGCCTGGCATGGATCACCGCCGTGTCGCTGTTCTCGCCGGCGATCGACCACGTGCGTTCCTACACCGCGCTCGCCGACGTGCTGGCCGCCCAGGTCACGCGCGCCGGCGGCGGCTGCGTTCGCGCGCTGAACGTTCCGCTCGGCACGCGCGCGATGCTGGCGCACCATGGCGGCATCGACTTCGCGTCGCCGGCGCGTGAAGACAGCTGCCCCATCGTTCTGCAGCGTGACAGCCAGCGCACCACGCTCGACGACGCACCACCGAGTGGCGCGTGGACGCGTACCTATGAGGTGACGCGTCGCGCACGCCACGACGAGTCGTTCCGAATCTGGGTGAAGCCGCCGACTCGCGCCGAAGTCCGCAATCCGGACTGACTCGAAACACGTGCCGGACACCGAAGACCCACAACCGAAACCGATGCGGGTGACGCCACCGGACACCTCGGTGGGCGCAACGCTGAAGCTCGCATGGCCGCTGCTGCTCGCCAATCTGGCGATGGTCGGCAACAGCACCATCGACGCGGTGATGGCGGGCCGGCTGTCGGCCGACGACATGGCTGGCGTCGCGGTCGCAGCCAGCATCTACGTCACCGTCTACGTCGCCTTCGTCGGTGTGTTGCAGGCGCTGTCGCCGATCGCCGGTCATCACTTCGGCGCACAACGCTGGCGCGCGATCGGCGACGACGTGCAGCAGGCCCTGTGGCTCGTGCTGCTGCTGGCCGTGCTCGCACTGCCGGCGATGCTGGCGACCGGCCTGTGGAACCGTATTGCCGGGCTCGACGGCCCGGTCGCCGACATCACCACCGCCTACCTGCACGCGGCCGCGTGCGGACTGCCGGCTGGGCTGGCGACGCGTGTCTTCATCTCGCTGAACGCCGCGGTGTCGCGCCCCAAGGTGACGATGCTGGTGAACCTGACGATCCTGGGCCTGAAAGCGCCGCTCAATGCGGTCTTCATGTACGGATGGGGGCCGTGGGAAGCGATGGGCGGCGCCGGCGCAGGCGTGGCCACCGCCGTGCTGGCGTGGGTATCACTGGCGATGAGCTTCGCGATCTGGCGCTTCGACCCGTTCTACGACCGCTTTCGCAGCGGCGAACTGCATGGCCCGCGCTGGGCGAGCCTGCGCGAATTGCTGAAGCTCGGCGTGCCGATCGGCGTGACGATGCTGTTCGAAGTGACGAGCTTCACCTTCATGGCGGTGCTGATCGCGCGGCTCGGCGCGGTGCCGGTGGCCGGCCACCAGATCGTCGCCAACCTGGTGGCGCTGCTGTTCATGGTGCCGATGTCGCTCGGCATCGCCAGCAGCGTGCTGGTCGCGCAGTCGCTGGGCTACGGCAGCCGCGAACTCGCGCGCGGCGCGGTGCGCCACGGCTTCGTCATGGCCCTGGCAGCCGCTGTCGTCGCAGCAGGGGCGTTGTGGATCTTCCGTGACGGCATCGTCGATCTATACACACGCGACCCGGCGGTTGGGCAAACTGCGGTCGCCCTGCTCGGACTCGCGGCCGTGTTTCATCTGTTCGACGCAACACAGGGCGTGGCGACCTTCGTGCTGCGCGGCTACCGGCAGACCTTCTGGCCGATGGTCATCTATGGCGTGGCACTGTGGGCGCTCGGGCTGGGCGGTGGCGCGTGGATCGCGTTCAACGAGACGCCTTTAGGCCCTCCGCGCGGCGTCGCCGGCTTCTGGCAGGCGGCCACCTTCGCACTGGGGCTCGCCGCTGTACTGCTGGCCTGGCTGGTGCGGCGCGAACTGCGTCGATGAAAGACCCGGTCCGGTGCACCCGGTCCGGAGCGATGGATCAGTCCTGCCCATTCCTGACCTGCCGGAGGACGAACTCGCAGCGCTCTTCCACGGTGCCGCGCGGCACCTCGATCAGGGCGTAGCCGCACCGTCGATACCAAGCGGCGGTGCCTTCGTGCACGGCGACGACGTGCTCGAAGGCGTGGTCGCGCTCGGCGTCGGCTACGTAGATTTCTCGCCACGGCGGAAAGATGAAGGCCTTGGGGAAGTACTCGTACTCCGTGAGCAGTCGCTGAAGCACACCTGCCGAGGCATTTCCCTGCCCATGCAACATGGCAAGCGGATCCAGCAGCGAACGATCGAAGAAGACAGGCCACGTCGCGCCCGCGTGGCGTCGATACTGTGCCTTCTCGCGCTCGAGGAGCTGTTCGGCAAACTCGCGCGGTGATGGCCGCGGACTGAGGCCCTGACCCAGCCGCTCCCTGATCAGTGCGCGGGCGGAGTCCGACGTGCACGCATAGCCGCGCTCATGCAGCGCCGTGATGACGGACGTCTTGCCGACTCCAGGTCCACCGCAGAAAACAATCAGCGGCACTCGAGGGCCCCCTGCGGACGGGCCGGCGGCTGATCCTGCCGCCTGCGTCCATCTCAAAAAGAAAGGCCGGGCACTGCCCGGCCTTCGATCACAATGCGTCGGCGCTCAGTTGGTCGACTGCAGCGCCGCGATGCGCTGCTCGATCGGCGGGTGGCTGGAGAACAGCGCCCCCAGCGTCTTGCCGGTGATGCCCATGGCCTGGATGGTCTTGGGCAGTTCGCCGGGCTGCAGGCCGCCAAGCCGCTGCAGCGCGCTGATCATCGGGCGGCCCGAACCCATCAGCACCGCGGCGCCGGCGTCGGCACGGAACTCGCGGCGGCGCGAGAACCACGCGACGATGATTGCCGCCAGGAAGCCCAAGGCAATGTCCATCACGATGGTCGTCAGGAAGA
>JBGAIO010000107.1:0-8094 GCA_044225415.1 Burkholderiaceae bacterium
GATGATCACCCGTCGCCAGTTCGTCCTTGCCGCAGGTTCCACCGCCTTGCTCGCCGTGCTGCCGGCTTGGGCGCATCACGGCTGGACCAGCTTCGACCAGGACAAGCCGCTGTATCTGTCCGGCACCGTCAAGTCGGTGCGCTGGCAGAACCCGCACGCGGAGTTCGTGCTGGTGGTGGCGAAGGACATTGCCGTGCCGGCGGACCTCGCCGGCCGCGCGTTGCCTGCACAGAGCCAGACCGTTGATGGCCTCGGCATCCTGAAGCGCGCGGCGCTTCCCGCGCAGGCCGCCGGCGAATGGGAGATCGAGCTCGCGCCGCTTTCGCGCATGAACGCGTGGCAGGTGCAGGAACTGAAGCCCGGCGACCGCGTCGAGGTGATCGGCTATGCGCTCGAAGGCAAGCGCGTGATCCGGGCCGAGTATCTGTTTGCCAACGGCAAGGTGTCGGGGTTGCGGTCGAGTCCACAGTAGGTGTCGACCCATAGCGGTCCTCGGCGCATTCCGAAAGCGGCAGCCGATTCATGCCGGAAGCAGGTATCTGGCGTCAGGTTGGCCGCGCCGAAGACGGCTGCTCCGCGGCGATGAATTCGGCGTTACCGCACTCCCGACTTCATGGGGACCTGAAGCTGTTCCCACGTATTCCACTCCTCCACGATCTTGCCGTCGACGATGCGCGCGATGTTGATGCCCACTAGGGTGACAGGCTCTCCGGTGGCGCGCATCTTCACGTGTGCTGTCATCCGCGTGGCGACCTTCTCGCCCTCTACGAACTGGTCGTTGACTTCAAAAGAGTCCTCGTCGTAAGCGAAGAGATTGTGGAAGTACTTGATGCTCTGGCGAAATCCCTCCAGGTCGCGATCACCCGCCGAGGCATGCCCGACATAGTGCGGGGCAATGACCTCATCGAGAGCCGAAAGGTCGCCGACCGCATACATATCCACCAGTCGACGAAACACTGCCTTCCTGGACTCTGGACTGTCGTTCAATGGTGCATCACTCACAGGTCACCCCATCAGAGCTTGCAGTACGCCATGTGCCGGCAAAGGCGATGGGGTCAGGTCTTGCCCGCTGTCTGGCAGCAGGCAAGGCACGACCCCAGATACAGGTGCGGCGATCTTGCTTCAAGGCGGTTTCGTTCGCAAGGCGCGCTGTCCGCTTCGGGGTGGCCAGCGCCGCTGGATCCGTCAGCTTTCGCGCAATTCACTAGACGGTGGCCGACGGCCGTTCCTGCCGCTAGCCAGCGGCTTCGTAGTGGGAAACCTGCGGATGAGGGTCATAGAAGTGATGCAGAAGCCGCTTCCACTCCGCATAGCCGGCCGACTGACGAAACCCGACGGTATGGTCCTCCAGTGCCTGCCATCGCACCAGCAGGATGTACTCGTTCGGCCTCTCGACGCATCGATGCAGTTCGTGTGAAACATACCCGGGCATCGACGCGATGATCTCCCGCGCGCGGCGGAAGGCCGCCTCGAACGCTTCCGTCTGACCAGGGCGTACCTGCAACGGCGCTACTTCGAGGATCACGCGCGGCCTTTCGTGGGCACTGCACCGGACGGCGGAGACGACCATCGTCGCGCGTGCCACTGGCGCCCGTCCAGCGAAGAATGCAGTTCCTCCGGGATTGATGCGGCGCCACGTCGTTGTGCGCGGCGGGCCCGACGAATCATGACGGTCCTGCCAGCCGGCATCACTGCCCCAGTCGGTCCATCACTTCCTGATAGCGGCGCGCCTCGGGCGCCACCGGATCGGACGGGAACTTCTGCAGCAGGTACTGCAGGATGCGGCGTGCATCCGCAGGCTTGTGCGAGTGCTCGGCGGTCAGCTGCGCGCCGATGAAGTAGATCTGCGGAATGTCCGGATGCCCGGGATGCTTCTTGTCGAAGCCGCGGATCAGCGTGGCAGCAAGCTGCGGCTGCCCCTTCTGCAGTGCGGCCCGCGCCAGCGGCACGATGTTCTCCACCGGCCGCGGCGACCAGTCGGCGCGACGCCCGAGTGCTTCCGCAACCAGGTCGAGCGCCTCGCGCCAGTTCTGCGACTTCACCAGCAGCGCCAGGTACTTCTCGGTGTGGTCCTCGACGCGCGGCCCGTAGTTCTCCGCGAGCAGCAGCGTGTGCAGCCGCGCGTGCAGCGACAGGTCCTGCGGCCGGTCGCGCAGGTCGTCCTGCAGCAGCTGGATCGCCTCCTTGATCTCGCCGGCGCTGACCATCTGCCCGATCAGCGCATCGCGCGTGCGGGCCTTGATGTCGGCATGCCGGCCGGTGCTGCTCATCAGCCGCTCCTCGCCGGAACCGACGACCGAGATGTCCAGCCGGTCCGCGTACTGGTACATGACATACCCGATCAGCGCGCAGATCACGTAACTGAAGTACCAGAAGCCCACCGACAGCAGGAAGATCAGCACGACGCCGCCCGCGCCCAGGCCCGCGCCCGCGCCGCCCGCCTGGCCGGCCACCGTACCGGCGCCCAGCCCGCCGGCGCCGGCCAGGAAGGCCATGCCCCAGGTGCGCGACAAGTCGGCGAAGAACACGAACGCGCACAGCGCGCCATAGGGCTTGCCGATGCGCCGGATGACGTTGAACAGCTCGGTCGGGTTCAGCGCACCGCGCAGGCTGCCGGTCATCACCAGCCGCATCGTCGCCGCGGGCATCAGCACGACGAACGCCAGGCCCCACACCAGCACGCCCAGCACCTCGTTGCGGCCGAGCACATAGTTCAGCGCGCCGGCGGCGACGCCGAAGATCATGTTCATCGCCACGTACTTGTAGGGCAGGTAGGGGCTGACGAGGTCCGAGTCGGTCAGCGGATAGTCGGACGGAACGAGATAGCCCTTGGACGAGCGTTCGATGATCTTGAAGCCGTAGCGGGCGCCGGCGACCAGCAGGCCGAAGACCGCCGCCAGCAGCAGCATCGCGCCGAAGGCGCCGAGCAGCAGCAGGGCCAGTGCGGCGACCAGCGCGCCCGACAGGCCGAGCACGCGCAGCAGCACCGCCTTGTCGAGCGGCAGCAGGAAGAACTTCTGCAGGCGTTTCCAGAACGGCTCGGCCGCCTGCTGGTTCGCGTATTCGTAGGTTGCGTCCATCCGCGTGTGCACCATCAAGACCGGTTGCCCGGTTCGTAGTTGTGGCAGTTTCGCGGAAGGCTAAGCGGCGCGCGCCTCGATGGATCGCGGACGGCGCAGGGAAAAACTACAGCTTTTCGGTCTCTCCGGCACGCGGCTGCCACTTCATCAGCCGGCGCTCGAGGCTACCCACCAGCCCGTCGAGCAGCAGCGCGAACAGCGTCAGCACGACGATGCCGGCCATGACGGTGTTGATGTCGAAGGTGCCTTCGGCCTGCTGGATCAGGTAGCCGACGCCGCGCGCCGAGCCCAGGTACTCGCCGACCACCGCGCCGACGAAGGCCAGGCCGACCGAGGTGTGCAGCGACGAGAACACCCAGCTCGTCGCGCTGGGCAGGTAGACGTGGCGCAGCAACTGGTGGCGCGACGCGCCCAGCATGCGCGCGCTGGCGAGCACGGTGGGGCTCACCTCCTTCACGCCCTGGTAGACGTTGAAGAACACGATGAAGAACACCAGCGTGAAGCCGAGCGCGACCTTGGAGGCGATGCCCAGCCCGAACCAGACGGCAAAGATCGGTGCGAGGATGACGCGCGGCATCGAGTTCGCCGCCTTGATGTACGGGTCGAGGATCGCCGCCGCCACCGGCGACAGGGCCAGCCACATGCCCATCACCAGGCCCAGCACCGTGCCGATGACGAAGGCCAGTACCGTTTCCACCAGCGTCACCCACAGGTGGCCGTAGATGTCGCGATCGACGAAGAACCAGTTCCAGATGCGCCGCAGGATCTCGACCGGCTCGCCGAAGAAGAACTTCGCCTGGTTGTCGTTATCGAAGAAGAACGGCGGGATCAGCCCGGGCGCCGTCATCACGTACCAGAAGACGAAGAGCAGCACCAGCACGCCCACCTGCCAGTAGCGCAGGTTCTTAGCGTTGGGCCTGATGGCATTCCACATGGGACTGGACACCGCCTACGCCGCGCGCTTCTGCTGCGCGTAGCCCTTCAGCACTTCCTCGCGCAGCACGTCCCAGATCGCCTGGTGCAGTTCGATGAAGTGCGGCGTCACGCGCACCTCGGCCACGTCGCGCGGCCGCGCGAGATCGATGACGAACTCGCCGATCGGCTGCGCCGCAGGCCCGGCCGACAGCACGACCACGCGGTCGCTCATCGCGATCGCCTCGTCGAGGTCGTGCGTGATGAACAGCACCGCCTTGCGCTTGGCGGCCCACAGATCGAGGACCTCGTTTTCCATCAGCTGCCGCGTCTGGATGTCGAGCGCGGAGAACGGCTCGTCCATCAGAATGATGTCGGGATCCAGCACCAGCGTCTGCGCGAGCGAGGCGCGCTTGCGCATCCCGCCCGACATCTGGTGCGGATAGCGGTCGCCGAAGCCGCTCAGGCCGACCCGCTGCAGCCAGTCGTCGGCCAGCGCGCCGGCCTCGGCGGCCGGCGTGCCGCGGAACTGCAGGCCGGCCAGCACGTTGTCGCGCGCGGTGCGCCAGGGCATCAGCGCCTCGCTCTGGAACATGTAGCCGGCGCGACGATTGATGCCCTTCAATGGTTCGCCGAAGACGTGGACGGTGCCGGCGCTGGGCTCCAGCAGGCCGGCCGCCATGTTGAGCAGCGTGCTCTTGCCGCAGCCGGTCGGGCCTACGACGCTGACGAACTCGCCCGGCGCGATCGCCAGCGTGACGTCGCGCACGGCCGTGTAGCGCTGGCTGCGATCGTCGCGGCTGACGAACGTGCAGGTGATGCCCGCGAACGCCAGCGCCGGAATCGCGGCCGCGGCGGTGCCTGTCCCGCTCACGTCGTGCTTCAGCCCTTCGGGTACTTCGCGTTGGCCTTCTTCACGAAGTCGTTGGTGTAGACCGACTTGAGATCGATCTTCGCCTTCTCCATCGCCGGATCGACACTCGCCAGCGCGCGCAGCGCCGTAGCCGGCCCCTGGTCCGGGATCATGCCGTCGGGCGACAACGCGGGGCGCGCCTTCATGAACGCGTCGATGTAGACCGCGCGGTCGCCCAGCAGGTAGCTCTCGGGCACCGTCTTCACGATGTCCGACGGCCCGGCCTGCTGGATCCACTTGTTGGCGCGCACGATGGCATTGGTCAGCGCCTGCACGGTGTTCGGGTTCTTCTCGATGAAAGCCACCGGCGCATACAGCGTGGCCGCCGGCATCGGACCGCCGAAGACGCGGTCGGCTTCGGCGACGTCGCGCGTGTCGGAAATGATCTTGATGTCGTTGCCCCGTGCGAGGATCGTCATCACCGGATCGAGGTTGGAGATCGCATCGATCTGGCCGGAACGCATGGCAGCCACCGCACCCTGCGATGCGCCGACCCCTACGTACGACACGTCGGCCGGCTTCAGTCCCGACTTGGCGAGCACGAAGTTCGACATCACGTTGGTCGACGAACCCGGCGCGGTCACGCCGATCTTCTTGCCCTTCAGGTCGGCGACCGACTTGAAGTTCGGCATCGTCTTCGTGTTGACCGCCAGCACGATCTGCGGCGCGCGGCCCTGCAGCACGAAGGCGCGCATCGGCTGGCCCTTGGCCGCCATGCTGATGTTGTGCTCGAACGCGCCGGACACCACGTCGGCGCTGCCGCCCACCACGGCCTGCAGCGCCTTGGCACCGCCCGCGAAGTCGACGATCTCGACATCGAGTCCTTCGTCCTTGAAGTAGCCGCGCTGCTCGGCGATGGTGAGCGGCAGGTAGTACAGCAGGTTCTTGCCGCCGACGGCGATCGTGAGCTTCTTCTTCTCGGGCACCTGCGCGGCGGCGTCGTGCGACGCGATCAGCGCGGGAAGGGCGAGTGCGGCAATGCCGGCGAGCAGCGCCGCGCGGCGTGTAAGGCGTGAGTTCATCGTGTCTCCCTGGGCATTCGGTAGCTGTCATCCCCGCGCAAGCGGGGATCCACCTTGAATTTCGCTACGTCGGAAAATGGATTCCCGCTTGCGCGGGAATGACATCACAGCGTGCCGGCACCTGTCGGCGGCGCGCGCAGGCGATCTTAAATCACCCCATCCTTTCGCAGCGCGTCAATCGCGGCCTGGTCGTGGCCGAGTTGCCTCAGTATTTCCTCGGAGTGCTCGCCCAGCGCAGGCCCGAGCCAGCGCGTGCCGCCGGGCGTGGCAGACAGTTTCGGCACGACTGCGGGCACCTTCAGCGGCGTGCCGTCCGGCAGCACCTGCTGCTCGATCATCTGCCGCGCGGCGAACTGCTCGTCGGTGAGCATGTCGGCGACGCTGTAGATGCGCGACACCGGGACATCGGCCGCCTGCAGCGTGGCGAGCGCCGTGTCGATGTCGCGCTCGCTGCACCATTGCTGGATCGCGCCGTCGATGTCCTCCGTCCGCCGGACCCGTCCCTCGTTGCGCGCCAGCGCCGGATCGTCGCCGAGGTCGGTCCGGCCGATCGCGGTCATCAGGCGCTTGAAGATCGCATCGCCGTTGCCGGCGACGACGATCGCGGCGCCGTCGCCGCAGGTGTAGGTGTTCGACGGCACGATGCCGGGCAGCGAGCCGCCGGTGCGCGAGCGCACCACGCCCAGGCGATCGAATTCCGGCAGCGTGCTTTCCATCAGATTGAATACGGACTCGTACAGCGCCACGTCGACCATCTGACCCCGGCCCTTGCCGCGGCCGCCGGTCGCATCACGATGGCGCAGCGCCATCAGCGCACCGATCACGCCGTGCAGCGCCGCGATCGAATCGCCGATCGAGATGCCGATGCGCACCGGCGGACGATCGGGATAGCCGGTGACGAAGCGGATGCCGCCCATCGATTCGCCGATCGCGCCGAAACCCGGCCGGTCGCGCATCGGACCCGTCTGCCCGTAGCCGGAGATGCGCAGCATGATCGTCGACGGATTCGCCGCGGCGAGCTGCGCGTAGCCGAGGCCCCACTTTTCCAGCACGCCGGGTCGGTAGTTCTCGATGACGATGTCGGCATCGAAGGCGAGCTCGCGTGCGATGGCCTGCGCGCGTTCGTCCTTCAGGTTCAGCGCGATCGAGCGCTTGTTGCGCGCCTGCAGGTACCACCACAGCGACGTGCCTTCGTGCAGGTAGCGCCAGTTGCGCAGCGGATCGCCGAGCTTCGGATCCTCTATCTTGATGACGTCGGCGCCGAACTCGGCGAACATGCGCGCGGCGAACGGACCGGCGATCAGCGTGCGATCAGCGTGCCGATCTCCAGCACCTTCAGGCCCGCGAGCGCGCCCGGTGCCATGACGGTCACGCGGCGCGGCGATCGAGCATCGCCTGCGCGATCGTGTTGACGTCGGTGTACTCGAGTTCCGCGCCCGCCGGCACCCCGCGCGCCAGCCGCGTGACGGCGATGTCGGGGTCGCGTGCGCGCAGCAGCTCGCCGATGTAGTGCGCGGTGGCGTCGCCTTCGGGCGTGAACGAGGTCGCGACGATGACCTCGCGCACGCTGCCGTCGGTGGCGCGCGCCAGCAGGCGTTCCATCTGGATCTCGCGCGGGCCGATGCCGTCGAGCGGCGACAGGCGACCGAGCAGCACGAAGTACAGGCCGTTGTAGGCCATCGATTGCTCGATCATCAGCTGGTCCGACGGCGATTCGACCACGCACAGCAGCGCGGCATTGCGACGCGCGCTGGCGCAGGTCTCGCAGATCTCGGACTCGGTCAGCGTGTTGCAGCGGGCACAGTGCCGCACCGACTGCACCGAGGCCAGCAGCGCTTCGCCGAGCCGCGTGGCCGAGTGGCGGTCGTGCTGCAGCAGGTGAAAGGCAATGCGCTGAGCCGAGCGCGGGCCGATGCCGGGCAGCTGCTTCAGCGCGTCCACCAGGCGATCGATCGCGGGGCCGAGTTTCATGCGGGGAGCCGCGCGCGCGGCGCGCGGCAGTGCCTAGAACGGCAGCTTCATGCCCGGCGGCAGCGGCATGCCGGCGGTGATGGCCGACATCTTCTCCTGCGACACCGCCTCGGCGCGCCGCACCGCATCGTTGAACGCGGCCGCGACCAGGTCTTCGAGCATGTCCTTGTCGTCGCCGACCAGGCTGGGATCGATG
>JBGAIO010000108.1:0-7890 GCA_044225415.1 Burkholderiaceae bacterium
CACTTCGTCGCCGCTCACCTGCGCACGCTTCAGCGCCTCGGCCACCACGGCCGCGCCGAGCTGGGTCGGCGGGACGTCCTTCAGGCTGCCACCGAAGCTGCCGATGGCAGTGCGCACACCGCTGACGACCACGACTTCACGCATGACTGTCTCCCTTTCTTCCTGAATGCAGAGGCGCTCGCCCGTTCAGAACCTGCCCGTGATGCCCAGCATGGCCGCGTACTGCGCAACGAAATCGCTGGTCAGCGCGACAACGCAGCCGCCCGAGCACAGGAAGTCGCCGGTGCTGTTGACCAGCGTGATGAAGGCGCGGCCTTCTGCGCGCAAGGCCACTGAATCGTTCAGCGGCCAGTAGTAGCCCAGCCCGATGTTGAGCGACGGCCGCACCGCCGATTCGTAGCCCGTATAGCTGGGCGAGAACTGGGTCACTCCCAGCCCGCCGACGACGTAGGCGCCGTGCTCCTTGAACTGCGTGCCGATGCGGCCATCGATGAACACGGTGCCGCCGAGGTGCAGATAGTGCACCGTCATGTCGAACGGCGCGCCCGTGTCCGGCCTGACTTCCGTTGCCTGCTGTGCGTACATCAGCTGCACTTCGCGGCCGGAGTCCAGCACGTAGCCGCCGGCAACTGCGAACATGCCGGTGCTTCTGACGTTCACGCTTTCATCGGTGGCTGCGTCGTAGATGCCGTCGGTACCCATGTAGCCCATGTACAGGGTCAGGGTCGTCTGCGCACCAGCGATCGCTGGCACAGCGAGCAGCGCGGCGCACAGCGCGTTGATTCCGGTCCGGACGAGACGATTGCGCACGCGGCTCCTCAGCTGAAGTGACGTTTCCACACCGGCGCCACCGCGGGATGCCTGTCGACCCGCTGCATCATTCCGGCGAACGCAGGATGCTTCTCTTTCAGGTAGTCGCGCATCTTCCACCAGCGCGACAGGTTGGCGAGGTAGACGTCGCACACCATCGGCCGTTCGCCGAACATGAAACCCCGCTTCTGCGGAAAGGCCTGCGCAATGATGCTCCACGCCAACTTCATGCGCGCGACGGCGGCCCGCCTGACCGCGGCGCGCGTCGGCGCCGGCTTCGAAGTCGTCCAACGCGCAGGATAGTCGGCCACGCCCACCGCGCCATAGGCGTTGACTGCGCCGAACATCATCCAGCGCAGGCAGGCAGCGCGATCGCGCGTGGACGGCGCCGGCACCCAGTCAGCGGCATTGGCGGGATGGCGTTCGACCAGCGTCCACAGGATGGCCACGCTTTCGGTCAGCACCTCGCCGCCAGGCGTGACCAGCGTCGGCAGCTGCGCCAGCGGATTGACGGTCTTCAGCTCTTCGAAGTACTCGCCCACCGGCGTGGTCCAGGGGGCAGCGTCCTTCAGTTCGTGCTCGAGGCCGAGCACGTTGAGCATCACTTCGATGCAGGCCGAACCGGAACGCTTTGCGGTGTAAAGAACGTAGGTTTGCGTCATGCGATCGTCCCCTGCAGGTCGTGGGCATCGGCTGCCGTGATCTTCACGTCGACGAACTCGCCCGCGCCGAGCTTCCTTCTCCCGTGCTTCACGTGCACGACGCCGTCGATCTCCGGCGCGTCGGCGACGGTGCGGCCGATGCTGACCGTGGCACCCGCCTCGTCGACCAGCACGCGCTGCACGCTGCCTACCTTCGCCTGCAGCCGGCGCGCGGAAATGGCGGCCTGCACTTCCATGAACCGCTCGCGACGCGCTTCGCGCACGGCGTCCGGCAGCCCGCCCGGCAGCGCGTTCGCCGCGGCCCCTTCGACGGGCGAATACGCGAAGCAGCCGACGCGGTCGAGCTCGGCTTCGCGCAGGAAGTCCAGCAGGTGCTCGAACTCCGCCTCGGTCTCCCCGGGAAAGCCGGCGATGAAGGTGGAGCGGATCGTCAGCTGCGGACAGATGGCCCGCCACGCGCGGATGCGCTCGATGTTGCGCTCGCCGCTGGCCGGCCGCTTCATCGACTTCAGCACGCGCGGATGCGAATGCTGGAACGGCACGTCGAGGTACGGCAGCACGCCACCGTCGTTCATCAGCGCAATGACGTCGTCGACGTGCGGATACGGGTAGACGTAGTGCAGCCGCACCCAGGCGTCGTTCGCCCGCGCGAGCTGCCCGAGTTCCGTCACCAGCTCGCGCATGCGCGTGCGCACGGCGCGGCCGCCGATGAAGTCGAGCTTGTAGCGCGTGTCCACGCCGTAGGCGCCGGTGTCCTGCGACACGACGAGGATTTCCTTGACGCCCTGGCGCAGCAGGGCCTCGGCCTCACGGATGACCTGGCCGATCGGGCGGGATACAAGGTCTCCGCGCATCGCCGGAATGATGCAGAAGCTGCAGCGATGGTTGCAGCCTTCGGAAATCTTCAGGTACGCGTAGTGGCGCGGCGTGAGCTTGATGCCGGCCGGAGGTACGAGGTCGGTATACGGATCGTGCGGCCGGGGCAGGTGGCGGTGCACGTGGTCGAGCACCTCGCCTGCTGCGTGCGGACCGGTAACGGCCAGCACCTTCGGGTGCACCTTCGCGACGAGGCTGTCGCCACCATCCTTGCGCGCGCCCAGGCAGCCGGTGACGATGACCTTGCCGTTTTCCGCCAGCGCCTCGCCGATCGCGTCCAGCGATTCGGTCACCGCCGCATCGATGAAGCCGCAGGTGTTGACGATGACGAGATCGGCGCCTTCGTACGTCGCGCTGGTCGCGTAGCCCTCCGCGCGCAGCTGCGTGAGGATGACTTCGGAGTCGACCAGCGCCTTGGGGCAGCCCAGAGACACGAAGCCCACCGACGGCGCGGTGGGCTCTGTGCGGCCGGCGCTGCGCGGCCGGCGCGCGGCGGTGGTAGACGTCATGCGATGCGCAGGATCACTTCTTCTCGCCCGGGAACCCCGGGAAGCCCGTGAACATCGAGCGCGCCTGGTTCTGCATGTTCTCCTGCATCTGCACGAAGAGATTCTTGCTCTGCTCGATGTAGTTGGACATCATCGACTGGATCATCGGCGACTGCATGTTGACGAACTGCGTCCACATCTCGGGACCGATCTTGTTGGTCTCGTAGAACGCCTTGCTCTGCTCCGAGAGCTTGCCCTGGATGTCGATGAACGCCTGGATGTTCTTCTCCAGGTACGAGCCCATCATCCCCTGCATCGCGTTGCCGTAGAAGCGGATCACCTGCGACAGCATCTGCGCGCTGAACATCGGCACGCCGCCGGACTCCTCTTCCAGGATGATCTGCAACAGGATCGGGCGCGTCAGGTCTTCGCCGCTCTTGGCGTCGACGACCTGGAAGTTCTCGTGTTCGAGGACGAGCTGCTTGACGTCGGCCAGCGTGATGTAGGTGCTGGTCTGCGTGTCGTACAGGCGGCGGTTGGGGTACTTCTTGATCAGGCGAACTGCGGATGCCATGGCTGTCCCTTGGTGTGTCCCGTGGTTATGGGGCCGCGTCGGTCGCGGCGCCCGTCGGTCGCTCGTTGCGGCGATTCTGCGACGGGCCTCTCCCTGTGTATCGCGCGATTCTACCGAGTTTGACGCACCGCAACGGACGAACCTTCCGGGTGTGCCCCGGTGGTTGCGGGGAGAGCCATCTGACAGAATCGCAGGCTGTTCGCCGAGAGGTCAGCACTTCAGGTACCGGCCGGCGATCGCCCACGAAGGAGACACAATGCTGCGCAATCTGTTCCCCGGCCGTTCGCTTCCAGGCGTTGCCCTCGCATTCGCCTTCGCATCCACCAGCGCGCTCGCCGGCACCGTGACGGTCATCACGTCCTTTCCGAAGGAACTGACCGCCGCCTACAAGTCGGCGTTCGAGAAGGCCAACCCGGGCATCACGCTCGAGATCCTGAACAAGAGCACGGTGGCCGGCATCGCCTTCGTGCGCGAGACCGCGGCAGGCCAGCGTCCCGATGTGTTCTGGGCCTCCGCGCCCGATGCGTTCGAGGTGCTCAAGCGCGACAAGCTGCTGATCGCCGCGCCCGAGGTGGACAACAAGGCCATTCCCGCGAAGGTCGGCAACTACCCGATCAACGACCCGCAAGGCTTCTACAAGGGCCAGGCACTGGCGGGCTACGGGATCATGTACAACACCCGCTACCTGAAGGCGAACAAGCTCACCGCGCCGAAGGAGTGGACCGACCTGCTGCAGCCGCAATGGTTCGGCCACGTCGCGATGACCGCGCCGTCGCGCTCGGGCACGATGCACCTGACGGTCGAGACCATCCTGCAAGGCGAAGGCTGGGACAAGGGCTGGAGCCAGATCCTGCAGATGGCGGGCAACAGCGCGCAGGTCACCGAGCGCAGCTTCGGCGTGCCCGATGGCATCAACAACGGCCAGTTCGGCGCCGGCCCCGTGATCGACTTCTTCGGGCTCGCAGGCAGGAACTCGGGCTTCCCGGTCGAGTTCGTCTATCCGGCGGTGACGTCGATCGTGCCCGCCAACATCGCGCTGATCGCCGGCGGGAAGAACACCGCCGAAGCGAAGAAGTTCGTGCAGTTCACGCTCAGCCAGCAGGGTCAGGAACTGCTGCTGCAGCCGGCGATCTCGCGACTGCCGGTGCTGCCCTACGCCGCCCTCGGCGGCAAGATCCCGGCGGGCTATCCGGACCCGCAGGTGATCGTCAAGCGCGCCAAGGTCAGCTTCGACGCCGACCTGTCCGAAGACCGCTACTCGCTGGTGCAGTCGCTGTTCGACCAGACGATCACGTTCCGGCTGAAGGAACTGCAGGCCGCGACCAAGGCGATCCAGACGGCCGAAGCGAAGCTCGCGGCGAGCGGCAAACCCAACGCGGCGGCGTCGGACCTGATCCGGCAGGCGCGCGAGCTGGCCTTCACGCCGATCGTGTCGGAGTCGCTGGCCGGCCAGAAGGACTTCCAGAAGCTCTTCGCGTCGAACAAGAAGGAAGTCGCGGTTGCCAAGCAGATCACCGGCCTCGAGGAAAGCTGGAACCGCAAGGCGCGCGAGAACTATCTGAAGGCCGCGGATCTCGCGCAGCAGGCGGTCGCGCTGATCAAGTAACAGCGTAAGCAGCAGCGTGCAATCGACGTCGCCGCGCCGCGCGGGGAGTGCCGCGTGAGCGCGGTTGCCACCACCCCTCCCCGGCCGGGCCCTGCTCCGGCTGGTTCATTGCGCACGCGCTGGAACGCGGCGCCCGGCACGCTGCTCGTGCTGGCGGCGATCGCCGCGTTCCTGATTGCGCTGCTGATCGTGCCGGTCGGCATGGTCTTCGTCACCGCGTTCCGAGATGGCGACGGCAGCTTCACGCTCGGCCACTTCGGCGCGTTCTTCGGCAACGGGCTGATGCGCGAGTCCTTCTTCAACTCGCTGTATGTGGCCGTCGTCAGCGTGATCATTGCATCGCTGATCGCGGTGCCGCTGGCCTATCTCACCGTGCGCTTCGAATTTCGCGGCGCGCTGCTGATCCAGACGCTCGGCGTGCTGCCGCTGGTGATGCCGCCCTTCGTCGGCGCGGTCGCAATGCAGCTGATCTTCGGCCGCTCCGGCTCGGTGAACCTGCTGCTCGAAGACCACTTCGGCTTTTCGCTGCCGCTGATGCAGGGGCTGACCGGCGTCATCTTCGTCGAGAGCCTGCACTACTTCCCGTTCATCCTGATGAACCTGGTGGTCGCGCTGCGCGCGATCGACGGCGCGATGGAGGAAGCCGCGCTGAACCTGGGCGCACGCGGCTGGCGGCTGTTCCGCCGCGTGGTGTTCCCGCTGGCGATGCCGGGCTACCTCGCCGGTGCGGCGCTGGTCTTCGTCAAGGTGTTCGACGACCTGGGCACGCCGCTGGTGCTGGGCCAGACCAACCTGCTCGCGCCGCAGGCCTACCTGCGCATCACGCAGGTCGGGCTCGAAGACCCGATGGGCTACGTGATCAGCGTCATCATGATCGCGTTCTCGATCCTGGCGCTGTGGCTGTCGGCGCAGGTGATGCGCGGCAAGGACTACTCGACGCTGCAGAAAGGCGGTGCCGGCATCGCGAAGCGCCGCCTGTCGCCTTGGGAAGCCGTGTTCGCCTATGCCGGCATCATCGTCGTGCTGCTGGTGGTGCTGAGCCCGCACTTCGGACTGCTGATCCTGTCCTTCGCCAAGGTGTGGAGCTACTCGGCGCTGCCGGACGCGTGGACCACGGCGAACTACGCGACGGTGATCGAGGACTCCAGCGGCATGATCCGCAACACGCTGCTCTACTGCGGGCTGGCCGCGCTGATCGACGTCATCATCGGCACGGCGATCGCGTACCTGATCCTGCGCACGCGCATCCCGGCGCGGCAATGGCTGGACTACGCGGCCAGCGCGGCGATCGCGGTGCCCGGCATCGTGCTGGCGATCGGCTACCTGCGCACCTTCCAGGGCGTGGAGCTGTGGGGCGGCCCCATCACGCAGACCTGGCTGCTGATCATGCTGGCCTACTCGGTGCGGCGGCTGCCCTATGCGCTGCGCTCGTGCATGGCAGCGCTGCAGCAGATCAACGTCAGCCTGGAGGAAGCGGCGGAAATGCTCGGCGCCAGCCAGTGGCGCGCCATCCGCCGCGTGGTGATCCCGCTGATGGCGGGCGGCATCCTCGCCGGCTTCGTGTCGAGCTTCATCACCGCCGCAGTGGAGCTGTCGGCGACCATCCTGCTGGTCACGCGCGAGTCGCAGGCGCCGATGAGCTACGGCATCTACCTCTACATGCAGTCGCTGGCGGGACGCGGGCCGGGCGCTGCGCTCGGCGTGCTGCTGGTGCTGACCGTGGCGATCGGCACGTATCTGTCGCACCGCTTCGTGGCGCGCGCGGATCGCAACCTCGAAGTCCAGCGATGAAACCACCGATGAGGACCCGATGAAAGCCGTCGCCGTCGAATGCCGCAACATCGGGCTCGCCTACGGCAGCCACCAGGTGCTGCACGACATCACGCTGCGCATCGAGCCCGGCGAGTTCTTCGCGCTGCTCGGGCCGTCGGGCTCGGGCAAGTCGACGCTGCTGCGGCTGATCGCGGGATTCAACCGCAACAATCGCGGCGAGTTGCGGGTCGACGGTCGCGACATCAGCGGCGTGCCGCCGTCGGCGCGCAACATCGGCATGGTGTTCCAGAGCTACGCGCTGTGGCCGCACATGACGGTGCACGACAACGTCGCCTTCGGCCTGGTGGAGCGGCGCCGGCCGCGCGACGAGATCCAGCGGCGCGTCGCCGAGGCGCTGGCGCTGGTGGGTCTCACGGACTATGCGAAGCGCCGCCCGAACCAGCTGTCCGGCGGCCAGCAGCAGCGCGTGGCACTGGCGCGCACCATCGTCATCGAGCCGCAGGTGCTGCTGCTCGACGAGCCGCTGTCGAACCTGGACAAGAAGCTGCGCGAGCAGATGCGCGTGGAACTGAAACGCCTGCAGCGCACGCTGGGCATCACGACCATCTTCGTCACGCACGACCAGGAAGAGGCGATGACCACCGCCGACCGCATGGCGGTGCTCGATGCCGGCGTGCTGCAGCAGGTGGGCACGCCGCGGGAGCTCTTCGACGCGCCGGCCAACCGCTTCGTCGCCGAATTCGTCGGCAGCACCAACCTGCTGGTGGGTCACGTCGATGCCGCGCGCGGCGCGTTCGTTGCCGAGGGACTGGGCGAACTGCCCTTCGCCGCGGCGGCCACGGGCAGCGCGCTGTCGGTGCGACCGCATGCGATCGAGATTGCCGAGCAGCGGCCCGCGGACGGCCGACGCGCGTGGTTCGACGGCACCATCGAGGAAAGCGAATTCCTCGGCGAGTTCACGCGCTACGTGCTGCGGGCCGGCGGCGTGCGCCTGACGGCCGACGTGCCGCACCTGTCGGCCACGCCGATATATGCGCGGGGGACGACCGTGCAGATCGGCATCGATCCGGCGGAAGCGCGACTGCTGAGCTGAGGACGTCG
>JBGAIO010000109.1:0-7588 GCA_044225415.1 Burkholderiaceae bacterium
GAGCGCGGTAACGCCGAAATCATCGACGCGGAGTCGCCGTCTTCGGCGCGGCCGACCTGATGCCAGTGCCTGCTTCCGGCATGAATCGGCGGCCGCTTTCGGAATGCGCTGAAGACCGCTATGGTCGTGACTGCATCGGCGACCAGCTTATCGACGCACGGGTGTGCCGCTACTGCGAGCCCCAGCGCGTGTGCAGCCGCGTGTCCAGGTCGAGTTCGAGCTCGCCGGCCGGCATCGTCGTCGGATTGCCGCGCGTCGATGCCCCGCGCGTTGCGCCGCGGATCGTGAGCGGCGGCTCGCGATTGGGAGCCAGGCCGCCCATCGTGCCCGGCGCGGTGAAGTGCTGCGACAGGCGCTGGCGCACGGCGTCCGCCTGCTGCTTCAGTCCGTGCCGCGAGTAGGTGGTGAAGAGTCCCAGCAGGCAGTCGGCGAGCTGCCGGCCGTACAGGTCCTTGGTGGACGTGTCGCCGAGCATGCCGTCGAGCACGCGCAGCGCCGCGGCGTCCTCGCGCGTGGCCACCAGCCGGCGTGCCAGGCGCAGCTGCTCGTCAACCGGCAGCACGGCCAGCACGTGCGGCTGGCTCATCTGCGTGTAGACGGGCCGCAGTTCGGTGCGGGCGTTGCGCGTGCGGATCCACAGCGCGCGCAACGCGGCGTCGGCCAGGGTGTCCTTGTCGCGGCCGAGCAGCGCCATGTTGAAGTAGGCGGTGGCGTGCTGCGTGTTGGTCGGGTCCTCCTGCAGCAGCTCCGCGTAGGCGCGGCTGGCGCGCCGCGTGTCCAGCCGCGCGGCGGCCTTGCGTGCTTCCTGCAGCAGCGTCGACTTGCGCTCTGCGGGCGTGTCCGAGTACTGCTCCTGCAGGATGCGGTCGACCTTGCCACGGTCCGCGGGCCGCAGCAGCCACGCGATGAGCGCGCCGGACACGAAGCCGGCGATGTGGGCGTCGTAGGCGATGCGTGCGCCGGGTGACAGCGCCCACTGAACGGCTTCGATCACCAGCCACACCGGCAGCAGCAGCAGCGCAGGGATGCGCGCAGTGTTGAAGTAGACGAACAGCCAGTAGAAGACCGGCACCCTGCGCGTGCCGTAGAGCACCGCGACCATCGCCATCGTTCCGGATATCGCGCCGGACGCGCCGATCAGCCCGCTGTCGCTGACCAGCAGGTGCACGGCGCCGGCGATCGCGCCGCTGGCCAGATAGCCCAGCAGGAAGCGCCAGCGCCCCAGCGCGGCCTCCACGAAGGGGCCGGCCAGCAGCAGCACCGCCATGTTGCCAAGCAGGTGCGCGGCGCTGCCGTGCAGGAACTGGTAGGTGATGAGCTGCAGCAGGTCGGCCGCGCCCGGCTGCAGAGCGAAGCGCTCGCCCACGACCTGCGATGCCAGCGCCTGGTAGCGGTCGCGCTGTTCGCGCCACACCGCGTAGCCGGGCTCGTTGCTGCGGACCACCAGCCCCGCGCGCAGGTCGCGCATGAACTCGCGGTCGTTCGACATCACCTTCAGCACCAGCCACGCGTTCTCTTCGGTGGGACCGGACCGGATCAGCTGCAGCACATGAGCCGCGCGCGGATCGCTGCGACGCTCGAGGTAGGCCGCGTACCGGGGCATCTCCACCTGCGGCAGCGACGAGCTGAAGTAGTAGTCGGCCGCACGCTGCCAGGCCTTGTTGTCGCCCGCCTGCAGGAACATGTAGACGATGACGTTCAGCGCGACCAGCAACAGCGTGACCACCGGCAGCGAGCGGGCGGTGAAGCGGGTCTGGTACGGGATGATCAGCATTCGGCGCGGCGGGGCGTGTCAGGCGGCGAGCACGGCGGTGCGGCTTTCGGTCGCAGCGGCAAGCAGTGCCTCGAGCTTCAGCGCATCGGCGGCGAACACGCGGATGCCTTCGGCGAGCTTCTCGGTCGCCATCGCATCGTCGTTCAGCGCCCAGCGGAAGGCCGGCTCCTGCAGCTCGGCCAGCGGCTGCGCGGCGGCGGGGGCCTCCAGCTGACGCACAACGTCGCCGTGCTCGGCCTCGAGCTGGTCGAGCAGTTCCGGGCTGATGGTCAGCAGGTCGCAGCCGGCGAGCGCGAGGATCTGGTCCGTGTTGCGGAAGCTCGCGCCCATGATCTCGGTGCCGTGGCCGGCGGCCTTCAGTGTGCGGTGGATGGTGTCCACCGAGCGCACGCCGGGATCGTTGGCGCCGCGCATGGCTGCATCGTCCCAGGCCGCGCCGGCGGCCTTGCGATGCCAGTCGTAGATGCGGCCGACGAAGGGCGAGATCAGGGTCGCGCCGGCCTGTGCCGCGGCGATGGCCTGCGCCGGCGCGAACAGCAGCGTGATGTTGCAGTGGATGCCTTCGCGTTCCAGCACTTCGGCGGCGCGGATGCCTTCCCAGGTGGCCGCGATCTTGATCAGCACACGTTCGCGCTCGACTCCGCGCCGCGCGTACAGCGCGATCAGGCGGCGCGCCTTCTCGACGGTCGCGCGCGTGTCGAAGGACAGCCGCGCATCCACTTCGGTTGACACGCGCCCGTCGATGAGCTGCAGGATGCGCGCGCCGAAGGCCACCAGCACGTGATCGAGCTGCTGCGCCACCGCTTCGCCGCCGGCGCGCTGCACGGCCTCGAGCACCATCGGCCGATAGGCGGCCTGTTGCGCGGCCTTCAGGATCAGCGACGGGTTGGTGGTCGCATCGCGGGGACGCAGCCGCTCGATGGCGGCCAGGTCGCCGGTGTCGGCGACGATGGTCGTGTGGCGCTTCAGGCCTTCGAGCAGAGTGGTCATGGGGGTCGTCACGAACAGCGTGCACACGACGCGTCAGGATATAATCAATGAGTTTATCCGTAGCCCATATGCGGTAGCAGGCGGGTTGGGCGGTAATCGTCCTGTATATCGCCCGCATATCGCGAGCCAGGCACCGATGGTCGTCTCGACCGACCGCTGGTGCCGGCGTCGGTCGCCACGCCGTGGAGGCCGGTCGGGTTGGCGGGCGAACTCCAGAAGGAGCCGCGTTGTCCCCCCTGATCGTCGATTCGCGCCCCGTCGCAGCGCTGGTGCTGGCAGACGGGACGATCTTTCGCGGCCGGTCCATCGGCGCGCCCGGCGAAACGCTGGGCGAAGTGGTGTTCAACACCGCGATGACCGGCTACCAGGAAATCCTCACCGATCCGTCCTACGCGGGGCAGATCGTGACGCTGACCTATCCGCACATCGGCAATACCGGCGTCAACGACGAAGACGTCGAATCCGCACGTCCCTTCGCCGCAGGGCTGATCGTGCGCGACCTGCCGCGGCGGGCCTCGAACTTCCGCATGACGCGCGACCTGACGACGTATCTGCGCGAGCATGGCATCGTCGGCATCGCGGACATCGATACGCGCCGGCTGACGCGCATCCTGCGCGAAGGCGGTGCACAGGCGGGTGTGATCGTTGCGTGCGACGAAGGACAGTCACTCGACGATTCGATGATCGAAGCGGCACTGGCGCGCGCGAAGGCCTATCCGGGCATGGCCGGGCAGGACCTGGCGCAGACGGTCTCGGTGACGAAGCCCTACCCGTGGACCGAAGGCAGCTGGAAGCTGGCACGTGCCGACGGCACGCCGGGTTTCACGCAGCCCGCCACCGCGCGCTTCCATGTCGTCGCCTACGACTACGGGGTCAAGCGCAACATCCTGCGGCTGATGGCCGATCGCGGCTGCCGCGTCACGGTCGTGCCGGCGAAGACAGCGATAGCGGAGGTGCTGGCGCTGGCGCCCGACGGCGTGTTCCTGTCCAACGGACCCGGTGATCCGGAACCCTGCGACTACGCGATCGCCGCGGCCCGCGCATGCATCGCACAGAAGCTGCCACTCTTCGGCATCTGCCTCGGGCACCAGATCATGGGCCTGGCCGTGGGCGCGCGCACGCTGAAGATGAAGTTCGGCCATCACGGCGCCAACCATCCCGTGCTGGAGGTTGCGACGAAGAAGGTCTACATCACCAGCCAGAACCACGGCTTCGCGGTGGACGAGGAGACGCTGCCGCCGAACACGCGGATCACGCATGTGTCGCTGTTCGACGGTTCGCTGCAGGGCTTCGAACTGACCGATGCGCCGGCGTTCTGCTTCCAGGGACATCCGGAAGCAAGCCCGGGGCCGCACGACATCCGCGACCTGTTCGACCGCTTCGTCGATGCGATGGCGGCGCCTGCGTCGAAGGCGTTGGCGCCGTCCGCCCTTGCAGAGGTGGTGAAGTGAGTTCGGCCGCCGGCAGCAGGCCGGTGCGTTCCGCGCTGCAGGAATCGGCCGACTGCCTTGCGCGGCTGCTCGCCGACGAAGTGATGCTCCAGCGCATCGCCGACGCGGGTGCGCTGCTCGCCGACACCTTTGCCGCGGGCGGCCGCGCCTACTCGTGCGGCAACGGCGGCTCGATGTGCGACGCGATGCATTTCGCCGAAGAACTGACCGGCCGCTTCCGCGACAACCGCGCGGGCTACGCCGCGATGGCGATCAGCGATCCGAGCCACCTGTCCTGTGTCGGCAACGACTACGGCTACGAACAGGTCTTCGCCCGCTTCGTGCAGGCGCATGGCCGCGCGAGCGACGTCCTGCTCGCGATCACCACCAGCGGCACCAGCCGCAACGTCGTCGCGGCCGCGCGGGCAGCGAAGGAACTCGGCGTCAGGGTCATCGCACTGACCGGCCGCGCCGGCACGCCCATCACCGAACTCGCCGACCTCGCGATCGTCACGCCCGGCGGCCAGTACGCCGACCGCGTGCAGGAACTGCACATCAAGGTCATTCACATCCTGATCGAACTGGTCGAGCGCCGCCTTGCGCCGGACAACTATCCGAAGGAACAGCATGCCGCGGCGCAGTGACCTCAAGTCCATCCTGATCATCGGCGCCGGACCGATCGTCATCGGCCAGGCCTGCGAGTTCGACTACTCCGGCGCGCAGGCCTGCAAGGCGCTGAAGCAGGAGGGCTACAAGGTCATCCTGGTCAACAGCAATCCAGCGACCATCATGACGGATCCGGAGACCGCGGACGTCACCTACATCGAGCCCATCACCTGGCAGGTGGTCGAACGCATCATCGCGAAGGAGAAGCCCGACGCGATCCTGCCGACGATGGGCGGGCAGACGGCGCTCAACTGCGCGATGGACCTGGCGCGCAACGGCGTGCTCGAGAAGTACGGCGTCGAGCTGATCGGCGCTTCGCCCGCAGCCATCGAAAAGGCCGAGGACCGGCTGAAGTTCAAGGAGGCCATGACCGGCATCGGGCTGGCATCAGCGCGCTCCGGCATCGCGCACACGCTGCCCGAAGCGCTGGCGGTGCAGGAGAAGGTGGGCTTTCCCGCCGTCATCCGCCCGAGCTTCACGCTCGGCGGCACCGGCGGCGGCATCGCCTACAACATGGAAGAGTTCGTCACGATCTGCCAGCGCGGCCTTGACCTGTCGCCGACGCGCGAGCTGCTGATCGAGGAATCACTGATCGGCTGGAAGGAGTACGAGATGGAAGTGGTCCGCGACAAGGCGGACAACTGCATCATCGTGTGCTCGATCGAGAACCTCGATCCGATGGGCATCCATACCGGGGACTCGATCACCGTCGCGCCTGCGCAGACGCTGACCGACAAGGAATACCAGCTGATGCGCGATGCCAGCATCGCGATCCTGCGCGAGATCGGCGTCGATACCGGCGGCAGCAACGTGCAGTTCTCGATCAATCCGGCCGACGGCCGCATGATCGTCATCGAGATGAATCCGCGCGTGTCGCGCTCGTCGGCGCTGGCCTCGAAGGCCACGGGCTTTCCGATTGCGAAGGTGGCGGCGAAGCTGGCGGTGGGCTACACGCTCGACGAGCTGCGCAACGAGATCACCGGTGGCGCCACGCCGGCGTCCTTCGAGCCGACCATCGACTACGTCGTCACCAAGATCCCGCGCTTCGCGTTCGAGAAGTTCAAGCAGGCCGACGACCGTCTGACGACGCAGATGAAGTCGGTCGGCGAGGTGATGGCCATCGGCCGCACCTTCCAGGAATCGTTCCAGAAGGCATTGCGCGGGCTCGAAACCGGTTCCGACGGACTGGACGAGCACTCCACCGATCGCGATGAGATCGTCGAGGAACTCGGCGAACCTGGCCCGGACCGCATCTGGTTCGTCGCCGTTGCGTTTCGCATCGGCCTGACGCTGTCGGAGATCTTCGAGGAAACGGCGATCGACCCGTGGTTCCTCGCGCAGATCGAGGAACTGGTGCAGATCGAGGGCCGCCTGGCCGAGCGCGCGCTGGCGGACCTGTCCGCGGAAGAGCTGCGCTACCTGAAACGCAAGGGCTTTTCGGATCGTCGCATCGCGAAGCTCGTGCAGGCGAAGCCCGCTGAGGTGCGCGCGGCGCGCGTGGCGCTCGGCGTGCGGCCGGTGTTCAAGCGCGTCGACACCTGCGCGGCCGAGTTCGCGACCACGACCGCCTACATGTACTCGACCTACGAGGACGAGTGCGAAGCAGCGCCCACCGACCGCAAGAAGGTCATCGTGCTCGGTGGCGGGCCGAACCGCATCGGGCAGGGCATCGAGTTCGACTACTGCTGCGTGCACGCGGCCTTCGCGCTGCGCGACCACGGTTTCGAGACGATCATGGTCAACTGCAACCCGGAGACCGTGTCCACCGACTACGACACGTCGGACCGGCTGTACTTCGAACCGCTGACGCTGGAAGACGTGCTGGAGATCGTCGACCGCGAGAAACCCTTCGGCGTCATCGTGCAGTACGGCGGCCAGACCCCGCTGAAGCTGGCGCGCGACCTGGAAGCCAACGGCGTGCCGATCGTCGGCACCACGCCGGACTCGATCGACGTCGCCGAAGACCGCGAGCGCTTCCAGCAGCTGCTCGTGAAGCTCGGGCTCAAGCAGCCGCCCAACCGCACGGCGCGCACCGAGGCCGACGCGCTGAAGCTCGCCGACGAGATCGGCTATCCGCTGGTGGTGCGCCCGAGCTACGTGCTGGGCGGGCGCGCGATGGACATCGTGCACGAACCGCGCGACCTCGAGCGCTACATGCGCGAGGCGGTGAAGGTCAGCAATGACTCGCCGGTGCTGCTCGACCGTTTCCTCGACGACGCGATCGAGGTCGACGTCGACTGCCTCGCCGACGGCAAGCAGGTGCTGATCGGCGGCGTGATGGAGCACATCGAGCAGGCCGGCGTGCATTCGGGCGACTCGGCGTGCTCGCTGCCGCCGTATTCGCTGTCGGCCGCCACCATCGACGAGTTGAAGGTGCAGACGGCGAAGATGGCACGCGCACTGAACGTCGTCGGCCTGATGAACGTGCAGTTCGCGATCCAGACCGCGGCCACCGGCGAGCACACGATCTACGTGCTGGAAGTGAACCCGCGCGCGTCGCGCACGGTGCCCTTCGTCTCGAAGGCGACCGGCATGCCGCTGGCGAAGATCGCGGCGCTGGCCATGGTCGGCATCACCTTCGGGAAGCAGGGCGTCGCAGGCGAGATCGTGCCGCCCTATTTCTCCGTGAAGGAGGCCGTGTTTCCCTTTGCCAAGTTCCAGGGCGTCGATCCACTCCTCGGGCCGGAGATGCGTTCGACCGGCGAGGTGATGGGCGTCGGAGAAACCT
>JBGAIO010000001.1:0-71874 GCA_044225415.1 Burkholderiaceae bacterium
GCGCAGTTCGCGGCGCGCACCGGGCCGCTGCCGCCGGAGTTCGTTCTGACGCGCGCGCCGGCACCGGAGCCGTGGACGCCGGCCGACAGCATCGGATGGTCGCTGATGATGGCGTGGGACCTGGCCTCCAACGCGATGCGCATGGAATTGCGCCGCCTGCGGCTTGCGACGATCTTCAGTCGCGCGGACATCGACGACATCTACCAGCCGCAGTCCGACGCCGCGCCGGGCAATGCGGACTACGTCGACCTGTACCGTGTGCTGGGGCTGCTGACGCCGACGGCGAGCACGACCACTTCGACGCTGGACGCGACGATCCCGGTCGCGGGCTTCGGCAGCGGCGACAGCGTCGGCTCGAACAACTGGGTGGTGTCGGGGCGGCGCACGGTCAGTGGCAAGCCGCTGCTTGCCAACGATCCGCATCTCGGGCTGACCGCGCCGTCGGTGTGGTACCTCGCGACGCTGCAGGCGCCCGGACTCGCGGTGACCGGTGCAACGCTGCCCGGCGTGCCGGGCGTGGTGCTCGGCCGCAACGACCGCGTCGCGTGGGGCTTCACCAACACCGGCGCCGACCAGCAGGATCTCTACCTCGAGCGGATCAATCCGCAGGACGCCGCCGAGTACGAAACGCCCGAGGGCTGGCGTCGCTTCAGCGAGCGCGTCGAACGCTTCCGCGTGCAGGGCGAAGCCGACGTCGAGCGGGTCGTCCGCGAGACGCGCCACGGCCCGGTGATCAGCGACATCCCGGGCATCGCGAAGCAGTTCAGGCCATCGAACTACGTGCTTGCGCTGCGCTGGGCCGCACTCGAACCCGGCGATCGCACGCTGGCCGCGCTGCACGCGCTGAACCGCGCGCGCAGCGTCGCGGAGGCGGAGCGCGCACTGGCGGATTTCAATGTCGTCACGCAGTCGGTCGTGCTCGCCGACAGCGCCGGCGCGATCGGTTTCGTCGTCACCGGGCGCATCCCCGTGCGGCACGCGCAGGACAACCTGCGCGGCATCGCGCCCGCACCCGGCTGGGACGCGCGCTACGACTGGCAGGGCTTCCTGCCGTACGCAGACGTACCGCGCGAGCTCGATCCGCCGTCGGGTTATCTGGCTACCGCCAACCAGTACATCGCTGCGCCCGCGTACCCGCACCATCTCGGATTCGACTGGGCCGCGCCATATCGCCGCCAGCGCATCGCACAGCTGATCGACGCGCGCGAGAAGCACGACGTCGGCACGATGCAGGCCATCCAGGCCGACATCGTGTCGCAGCCGGCGCTGCGCCTGATGGCGAAGCTGGCCGCGGCGCAGCCGACCAGTGCCGCGGCGCGCGATGCGCTGACGCGTCTGACCGCGTGGGACGGCAGGATGGCGGCGGACCGTCCCGAGCCGCTGCTGTTCCATGCGTGGCGGCGCGCGCTGACACGGCGCATCTTCAGCGACGACTTCGGCGAACTGGCAGCGGAGTTCGTCGCGAACGCGGACCTGACGCCGGCGTTGATCCGCGTGCTGGAAGGCAACGCGACCGGACGCGACTGGTGCGACGACCGCGGCACGCCGCACCGCGTGGAAAGCTGCACGCTGCTGATGACCGAGACGCTCGAAGAGGTGGTCGCGCAGCTGACGCAGGCCAGCGGCCGCGACGTCGCCGGGCTGCGCTGGGGCGATGCGCATATCGCGATCGCCGAGCACCGGCCATTCTCCAGCGTCGCTGCGCTGATGCGCGCCTTCGAACTGCGCACGCCCGTGCCGGGCGACACCTATACGGTGAACGCGACCGCGCTGTCGTACCGCGCCGACCTGCCATTTTCCACGCGGCACGCAGCGTCGCTGCGCGCCATCGTCGATCTCGCGCAACCCGATCAGTCGCTGTGGGTGCAGTCCGCCGGGCAGTCCGGCAATGCGCTGTCGCCGCAGTATGCGTCGCTAATGCCGCTCTGGCGGGACGTGCGCTACGTGCCGATGCGCGCGGCGCCTCGCGACGCGCTGCTGTTGCAGCTCAGGCCGTAGCCCGGGCCGCGGAACCGCGGCGCGATGCGTCGGGTCGGGCCAGCCGTTGCGCGACGTGTTCGCCCAGCGCGGCCAGATGCTGCCAGCACGCCGCCTCCTGCGGCATGCGTTGCACGGTGATGCGCAGTCCATGCTCGCCGAGCGTGATCTCCACCGCGTCTTCAGCCGAGAAGCGCGTGCCGTCGGGCACCGGCCAGCGCAGCAGCAGCGTCTGGAGTGTCGCGTCGACCCAGTCGCGCGGCATGTCGGGCGACAGCGCGACCGCGAAGCGTTCGCTGAACGACGGCGACAGGCCGTCCGCCTCGACCGCGCTCTCGTAGAACTCAGCCTTGTCGACCTTGCCTTCGACGCCGGTCATCGCCTGCGCCACGCCGGCGACCACGCCCATCAGCACGCGACCGACGGCGCCGCTTTCCAGCGCATGGCGGCGCCGGCCGATGAGTACCAGCGAGAGCCGGGGCGTGCGCAGGTTGTCGCTATGCCAGTACGCCTTCGGCGTCGGCGAGTCGTCGCCGCGATCCGGGTCGTACCACATCCGCCACGCAATGCCGCCGCTGTCGCCGGTGAATCGATAGTCGACGTTGCCGTCGCGCTCACCCGTGTAGGTCCATCCGGAGTGACGCGCCAGCACGCGCCGCTCGAGATCGCGGCGGCGCTGGATCTCGCCCCCTTTCTTCACCGCCCAGACGATGCCGACGATGACGGCGGCGAAGACGGCGACGACGAAGAAGGCGGTCATGCGGGGGCGCGGTGGATGGCATGCATGGAAGCGCCATGCTAGGCATAACCCGCGTGGTGAAAACGACGAAATAGGCGCCCGCGCAGGCCCGTTCGTCGCAGCCGCACCACCATGCCTTGTCGCCTGCGGGTGATGCTCCTACGCTCCGTCGCCGATGATCGCCCGACCGCTCTGCGCGCTGCTGGCCGCCGCTGCCGCTGGCTGCGCCGTCACCGAGCCGCCGTCGCCCCCGCCCGACGTGCCGTCGGCACAGGTGGCGGCGTTCTCCGCCAATGCCGCCGGCGCCGACCTGCCCAAGGGCTGGCGCACGATGATCATCAACCGCACCAAGAAGCCCACCGAGTACCGGCTCGTCCGCGACAAGGCCACGGGCAAGGTCGTGCTGCATGCGCGCGCCGTCGCTGCCGCCAGCGGCCTGCGTCAGTCGCTGGACGTCGATCCGGCAAAGATGCCGGTGGTCGCATGGCAGTGGCGCGTCTCGGATCTGATCGTCGGCGCGGACAACCAGGACCGCTACTCCGAAGACGCGCCGACGCGCCTGCTGCTGTTCTTCGACGGCGACCGGGATGCGCTGCCGCTGAAGGAGCGCCTGCTCGCGGAAACGGCGAAGCTCGTCAGCGGCCAGGACATGCCGTATGCGACCCTGGTCTACATCTGGGAGAACCGCTTCCCGGTGGGCTCGGTGCTGCCTTCGAATTTCACCGGACAGGTGAAGCTGCTGGTCGCCGGCAGCGGCCACGATGCCCGCCTCGGCACGTGGAAGCGTTTCGAGCGCAACTACGTCGACGACTACAAGCAGGCTTTCGGCCGCGCGCCGGGCAGGCTGATCGGCATCGGCATCATGACGGACACCGACAACACCGGCGAAGTCATCGAGGCGGACTACGGCGACATCGAATTGCGGCAGGGTCGCTGAACCGCAAGTGCCGACGCGCAGTTCGAGGCACAATCGGCGCGTGTCGCCCGGCCGTCGAATTCCGCCAACGCCCCCGCCATGCTCCGCTTCCTTCTGACGCGGGTCTCGCTGCTCGTGCCGACCTTCTTCGGCATGACGCTGCTGGCGTTCGTGCTGATCCGGCTGGTGCCGGGCGATCCCATCGAGACGATGGCGGGCGAGCGCGGCATCGACAAGGAGCGGCACGAACTGCTGCTGCGCGAATACGGCCTGGACCGGCCCGTGGTCGTGCAGTACGGCATCTACATCCCGCGCGCCAGTGAGCGGCTGATGATCACGCAGACTCGGTGTTGCGCAGTCCGGCCCACCTCGCCAAATGCACGGCGACGGCAGGCTGTTCGCTGGACCGTTCGCGCTGCCGATCGGCATCCGGCCGGCATGTTGGCGGGCGTGCGGGTGTACTCCGACGCTGATCATTGCCGCGTCGCCAGCGCTTGCTCACCGTCGATGCCGATCTTCTGGTGGGGCCTGCTGCTGATCCTGCTGTTCTCGGTGAAGCTGGGATGGACGCCGGTGTCCGGGCGGCTGGACGTCAAGTACTTCGTCGAACCCGTGACCGGCTTCCTGCTGATCGATTCGCTGCTCGCCGGCGACTTCGGCGCGTTCAGGTCCGCGGCGCTGCACCTGGTGCTGCCGATGATCGTGCTGGGCACGGTGCCGCTGGCGGTGATCGCGCGCATGACGCGCTCGTCGATGCTGGAGGTGCTGGGCGAGGACTACATCCGCACCGCGCGCGCGAAGGGACTCGCGCCGCTGCGCGTCATCGTGCTGCACGCCTTCCGCAATGCGCTGATCCCGGTGGTGACCGTGATCGGCCTGCAGATCGGCGTGCTCTTCACCGGCGCCATCCTCACCGAGACGATCTTCTCGTGGCCGGGCGTGGGCAAGTGGCTGATCGAGGCGATCAACCGCCGCGACTACCCGGTGCTGCAGGGCGGCCTGCTGCTGATCGGCCTGATGGTGATGATGGTGAACCTGCTGGTCGACATCACCTACGGCTTCATCAACCCGCGCATCCGGTACGCGAAATGAGCAGCGAACCGATTGCCCCTGCGGCGCTGACCGACGCGGAACTCGCGGCGCTGACGCGCGGTGCGGCGCCGGCGGAGTTTCCGTCGCCGCTGGCGGAGTTCTGGCGGCACTTCTCCGCCAATCGCGGCGCCGTGCTGGGTCTCGTCGTCGTCTGCCTGGTGCTGCTGGTGGCGGTGTTCGCGGGCGTGCTGGCACCGCATTCGCCAACGGCCATCGACAACGCCGCGTACCTGAAGCCGCCGGCGTGGATCGAGGGCGGTTCGTGGACCTATCCGCTGGGCACCGATGCCATCGGGCGCGACATCCTGTCGCGGCTGATGTACGGCGCGCGGCTGTCGCTGTCCATCGGCGTGGCAGTGGTCGCGCTGTCGATCATCGTCGGCACCTGCCTCGGCATGGCCGCGGCGTTCTATCGCGGCGTGACCGACATCGCGATCATGCGGCTGATGGACCTGCTGCTGAGCCTGCCGAGCCTGCTGCTGGCCATCGTCATCGTCGCTATCCTCGGGCCTGGCCTGATGAACGCGATGCTCGCTGTGGCCGTGGTGGTACTGCCGCACTACGTGCGCACCGCGCGGGCCGCCGCGCTCACCGAGCTGTCGCGCGACTACGTGGTGGCGGCGCGCATGGTGGGGGCGGGCCGGCTGCGTCTGATGTTCCGCGAAGTGCTGCCCAATTGCCTCGCGCCGCTGATCGTGCAGGCGTCGCTCGGTGTGTCCACCGCCATCCTCGATGCGGCGGCGCTGGGCTTCCTCGGCCTGGGTGCGCAGCCGCCGTCGCCCGAGTGGGGCACGATGCTCGCCGACGCGCGCGAGTTCGTGCTGCGCGCCTGGTGGGTCGTGACCTTCCCCGGCCTGGTGATCCTGATCACCGTGCTGGCCTTCAATCTGCTGGGCGACGGGTTGCGCGATGCGCTCGACCCGAAGCTGAAGCGCTGAGCTCATGGCACTGCTGGACATCGAATCGCTGCAGGTCGAGTTCCCGATGGGCGGCCGCGTGCTGCGCGCGGTGGACGGTGTCAGCCTGTCGGTGGATGCGGGCGAAGTGCTGGGCATCGTCGGCGAGTCCGGTTCGGGCAAGAGCGTGACGATGCTCGCGCTGATGGGCCTGGTGGGTTACCCCGGGAAGGTCGCCGCCCAGCGCGTGCGCTTCGACGGCCGCGACCTGCTCGCGCTCAGCGACCGCGAGCGGCGCGCGATCACCGGCCGCGACATCGCGATGATCTTCCAGGAGCCGGCCACCAGCCTCAATCCGTGCTTCTCGGTGGGCTTCCAGCTGGTCGAGACGCTGCGCCAGCACACGGACCTGACGCGCCGGCAGGCCGCGGACCGCGCGGTCGAACTGCTGGCGCAGGTCGGCATTCCCGATCCCGCACGGCGCCTGAACGACTATCCGCACCTGCTGTCGGGCGGCATGAACCAGCGCGTGATGATCGCGATGGCCATCGCCTGCAACCCGCGGCTGCTGATCGCCGACGAACCGACCACGGCGCTGGACGTGACCATCCAGGCGCAGATCCTCGACCTGCTGCGCCAGCTGCAGAAGGAACGCGCGGGCTGGTGCTGACATCACGCATTGAAACATGCATGTGGTGGCCCGAGACGGCGCGTGGTTGCGATGGGCGTGGTGGTGGAGAACGGCTGGCGCGACCTTCGCCGCACTGGAGTATCCGCAGCGACGGCGGCGGCGCTGTCAGCTGCTCGCCCGAGCGCCGCGAAGGCGAAGGTCTGGCGGTATCTGGCGACCATTCCCGCACGGTGCCGGGCTCTACGACTGGCCCGCTACGCCTTACCTGCGCTTGCGCTGACGCCACGCTGCGCCGCTACCGCGAGCACCGAGAAGCACCGCGTCCCGCAGGACGCGCCCGTTGCCACGTACCTCTACTCACCACAACAGCGTCGTGATGTCAGTGCGCGACCGGCACGCTGGCCGCGCGCCAGGAAGCAGCGGCATGAAAGGCAAAGTGGGCTGCCCGAGCAAGCCTGCGCTGCGCGCGCAGCGCGGAGGCTCATGGATGAGCGCCGTATCGGTTCCCGTCGTCGAAGCGCGCAACCTGCGACAGGTCTACACCGTCCGCCGCGGCATGCTGCGTCCGGCAGCGCAGCTGCAGGCGGTCGGCAACGTCCTTCACGCTGCGTCGTGCACGCTGGCCGGTCGGCGAATCGGGCTGTGGCAAGTCGACGCTGGCGCATGGTGAGCTGATCGAGAAGCCCACGTCCGCGCAACTGCGCCTGGTCGGCATCGACGTCGCGGGTGCCGACGCGCCACGCGTGCGCCCTGCGGCAGACCGTGCAGCTGGTGTTCCAGAATCCCTACGGCTCGCTCAATCCGCGCAAGACGGTCGGCTCGATCCTCGCGGAACCGCTCGCGATCAACACTGACCTGGGCGCCGCCAGGCGCGGCGCGCATCGAGGAGATGATGCGGCGGTGGGTCTGCGCGCCGAGCAGGTGAGCCGCTATCCGCATGTTCTCCGGCGGCCAGCGCCAGCGCATCGCGATCGCGCGCGCGCTGATGCTGTGGCCGGCTGGTCGTGGCCGAGCAGGCCGGTGTCGGCGCTGGACGTGTCGATCCAGGCGCAGGTGCTGAACCTGCTGGCCGACCTGCAGCGCGAATTCGGCGTGGCCTACCTGTTCATCTCGCACGACTGGTGGTGGTGCGCCACATCGCCGACGACGTGCTGGTCGTAGCGCCGGGCTGGTGATGGAGCAGGGACCGAAGGCGCAGATCTTCAGATGCCCCGCGCCACCCTACACGCGCAGGCGTTGCTCGCCTCCACGCCGGGCATGGGCGGCGATCGCAGCCGCGGCGTGCTGAAGGGCGAACTGCGTCGCCGCTGTCGCCGCCGCCGGGCTGCGTGTTCTCGACGTGTTGTCCGCGCGCCGATGCGCTGCCGGGCCGAGCGGCCGGCGCTGCGTCCGCTGGACGATCGGCTCGTCGCCTGCCACTATGCTGGGTTTTCGTCGGCCGAGGCTGGGGTCGAACAGTCGATTCCGGTCCGGTAGCGGGACGAAGTTTCACGAGGAGGCGGTACAGTCATGACGCAAGTGTTGAAGTGGGTTGCACATGAAGCCGGTGCGCGCGATGGTCGCGTGCATGGCTCTGGCGCTGGCCTGGTGGAGTGCGACTGGCGTCGGCGAAGACGCTGGTGTTCTGCTCGGCAGGCCGAGAATTTCTACTCCGGGCATAACACCGGCACGTCCTTCGACGCCAACAGCCAGATCTACAGCCGCATCGTCGACTTCGAGCGCGGCGGCACGAAGGTGGTACCGGGCCTGGCCGAGGCAGCGACATCTCCCCCGACGGAAAGACCTACACCTTCTATCTGCGCAAGGGCGTGAAGTGGCATTGAACAAGAACTTCAAGCCCACGCGCGCGACATGAACGCCGACGACATCATCTTCATGTTCGAGCAGCAGTGGAAGGACATCAACCCCGTTTCAAGGTCACCAGCCCCAACCTGTACTTCAACGACATGGGCATGCCCGCTGCTGAAGTCGGTGGAGAAGGTCGACGACTACACCGTGCGCATCACGCTGGAGAAGGCCGAGGCGCCTTTCCTGTCGAAACCAAGGCGATGGAATACGCCGGCGTGCAGTCCAAAGACACGCGGACGCGATGCTGAAGGCGCGCACGCCCGAGAAGATCGACCAAGCCCATCGGCACGGGTCCGTTCTACCTGGTGCAGTACCAGCGTGACGCCATCATCCGCTACAAGGCCTTCCCGCAGTTCTGGGGCGGCAGGGCGAAGATCGACGACCTGGTGTTCTCCACGCCGCCGACGCGTCGGTGCGCTGGGCCAAGCTGCAGAAGGGCGAGTGCTGCGTCGCCTACCTGAACCCGTGACCTGGAGGCGATCCGCAGGACGAAGGTGCGCGTGCTGGAGCAGCCCGGCCTGAACATCGGCTACCTCGCCTACAACACGCAGAAGAAGCCCTTCGACGACGTGCGCGTGCGCAAGGCGATGAACATGGCCATCAACAAGAAAGCCATCATCGATGCCGTGTGCATCGAGCACCGGCGTGGCGGCGAAGAACCGATCCCGCCGCAATGGTCGTACAACGACGCCATCGGCGACGACCGGCAATGATCCAGCCGCCGCGAAGAAGCTGCTGGCCGATGCCGGCTATCCCAACGGTTTCACCACCGATCTGTGGGCCATGCCGGTGCAGCGCCCGTACAACCCCAACGCCAAGCGCATCGCCGAACTGATCCAGGCCGATCTCGCCAAGGTGGGCGTGACGCAGAGAATCGAAGCCGAGTGGGCGAGTACCCGCAAGCGCATGCAGGCGGGCGAACACCAGATGGGCATGCTGGGCTGGACCGGCGACAACGGCGATCCGGACAATTTCCTGAACACGCTGCTGGGCTGCGACGCGGCCAAGACCAACGGTTCCAACGTCGCCAAGGTCTGCTACCAGCCTTTCGAGGACCTGGTGCAGAAGGCGAAGGTCACGTCGGCCAGGCGGCGCGCGCACCGCTGTACGAACAGGCGCAGGTGATCTTCAAGGAGCAGGCGCCGTGGTTCACCAATGCGCACGTACGAAAGCCAACCGGTGCGGGCCGAAGTCATCGACTACAAGCTGTCGCCGTTCGGACGGCATACGTTCTACGGCGTCGACATCAAGGAATAGTCCGCCGTGGTGGTCTGACGAGCGGGGCCGGTGGCGACCGGCCCCGTTTTTTTCGTCCGGCGAGTGGCCGCACCTCTGCGCAGGGCTGGCGCGGCGACCGTGGCGTTGTACAGGCGACGGCGCGCGAGGCTCTAACGCTTGGCATTTCCAGCGCCCTGGCCTGCCGCCGCGTACTGGGCACTGTTCCCGGAATGCTCGCGTTCATCATCCGCCGGTTGTTGCAGGCCATCCTCGTCATGCTGACGGTGGCCCTGGTGGCATTCCTGCTGTTCCAGTACGTCGGTGACCCGGTATCGCAGATGCTCGGACAGGATGCGACACCCGACGACCGCATCCGGCTGCGGACCGAACTCGGCCTCGACCAGCCGTTCTATGCGCAGTTCGCGACCTTCGTCGGCAACGCGCTGCAGGGCGACTTCGGCGTCAGCCTGCGGCAGGCCGCACAGTGGCGACGCTGATCCAGGAACGTCTGCCCGCGACGCTCGAGCTCGCCTTCGCCGCCGCGCTGCTGGCTATCGTGGTCGGCATTCCCGCCGGCGTGTACACCGCCCTGCGCCGCGGCACGTTCATGGCGCAGGTCCTGCTTGCCGCTCGCTGCTGCTACTTCACCCCACCTGCTCATCGGCATCCTGCTGATCCTCGTCTTTGCCGTGCAGCTCGGCTGGCTGCCGTCGTACGGCCGCGGCGACGTGACGCAGATCGGCTGGTGGACTTCCGGCCTGCTGGACGCCGGCCGGCACCGATCACCCGCGATCCTGCTGCTGCTGTTCAGCTCACGCTGATCATGCGGCTGGTGCGCTCCGAGATGCTCGAAGTGCTGCGTACCGACTACATCAAGTTCGCGCGCGCGCGCGGCCTCACGGACCGCGCCGTGCACTTCGGCCATGCGCTGAAGAACACGCTGGTGCCGGTCATCACCATCACCGGCCTGCAGCTCGGCGGCATCATCGCCTTCGCCATCGTCACCGAGACCGTCTTCCAGTGGCCGGGCATGGGCCTGCTGTTCATCCAGTCGGTGCAGTTCGCGGACATCCCGGTGATGGCCGCCTACCTGTGCCTGATCGCGCTGGTGTTCGTCGTCATCAACCTCGTCGTCGACCTGCTGTACTTCGCGGTCGACCCGCGCCTGCGCGTCGACCGCGCAGCCGCAGCACACTGACCGCGACCAGCGGAGGACGAACATGGGCAGCTATCTCGGCGCCGCACTGCAGGGTCCGCTGCTGTCGATCCTGCCGAACCATGAAGGCCTGACGGCATTGCGAGCGCGGCCATGCGAGATCCCGAGCCTCGGTTTCGAAGAGCATCGCACGTCGGCGCTGGTCGCCGAACGGCTGAAGAGCTTCGGCGTCGACGAGGTGCATACAGGCATCGCGAAGACCGGCGTCGTCGCCATCATCCGTGGCCGCGGCAACGGCCTGCGCGCGATCACTGCGTGCCGACATGGACGCGCTCGCGATGAACGAGGAAAGCGAGTTCGCGCATCGTTCGACCCGCGCCGGGCTGATGCACGGCTGCGGCCACGACGACCGCTGATCCGCCTGCTGGCCGCGGCGCGTGCACGGCCGCGACGCGCCACTTCGACGGCACCGCCGTGCTGATCTTCCAGCCCGGCGAGGAAGGCTTCGCCGGCGCGAAGGCGATGATCGACGAAGGACTGTTCGAGCGCTTCCTGGTCGACGAGGTCTACACGCTGCTACCTGGCCGGCGGCCGAACCCGGCTTCATCGGCCTGAATCCCGGCCCGATGATGGCGTCGGCTGATCGCATCGAGATCACCGTCTGCGGCAAGGGCGGCCACGCCGCGCCCGCATCGCGCGATCGACCCGGTCGTGGTCGCTGCGCACATCGTCACCGCCGCGCAGACCATCGTGTCGCGCACTGTCGCGCCGCTGCAGGCCGCGGTGCTGAGCCTGTGTTCGATCCAGGCCGGCAATCCCGGTGCGTTCTCCGTGATCCCGCGCGAAGCGAAGCTCGTCGGCACGGTGCGCACCTTCAGCCCCGACGTTCAGGACCTGATCGAGCAACGCCTGACCGAACTGGCCGAGGCGACCGCGAAGGCGCTCGGTGCCGAGGCCCGCGTCGTCTACGAGCGCGTCTATCCGGCGACGATCAACCACGATGCGCAGGCGAAGTTCGCCGGCGACACGGCCGCGGCGCTGGTCGGCGAGGCCAACGTGCTGCGCAACCTCGAACCATCGATGGGCGCGGAGGACTTCGCGTTCATGCTGCGCGCGCGGCCGGGCTGCTACGTGCGGCTGGGGCAGGGTGGCGGCGCCGAGGGCTGCTTCCTGCACAACACGCGCTACGATTTCAACGACGCCGTGATCCCGCTGGGCGCGGCCTACTTCGCTACTGGAATCGTCGAGCGCGGCATGCCGGCCGGCGGCCGGTAGCAGGCCTGCCGGCGCGACACTCGCAGCATGAACGCGCTCGCGCGGCTGTGGGACCACGACGTCGCGTACAGCTTCCGGTCGTCACCGGTGGCCATCGTCGCCGCGCTGACCGTGTTCGCGCTGATCTTCGCCGCCGTGTTCGCGCGCTGGGTCGCGCCCTTCAATCCCTTCGACCTCGCGACCATCGACCTGATGGACGCATCGCTGCCGCCGGCCTGGGAAGAGGGCGGCAATCCGAAGTTCTGGCTGGGCACCGACGACCAGGGCCGCGACATCCTCTCCGCCGTCATCTTCGGCATGCAGGTGTCGCTCGCGATCGGCCTGGCGTCCGTCGCGCTGTCGGTGGTGATGGGTGTGGGACTGGGTCTGCTGTCGGGCTATGTCGGCGGCCGGCTCGACGCATTCATCATGCGCGTGTGCGACGTGATGCTGTCGTTCCCGGCCATCCTCGTGGCCCTGCTGATCGATGGCGCGGCGCGCGCCGTCCTGCCGCGCGACTCGCACAGCGAGCTGGCCTTCGGTGTGCTGATCCTCGCGATCGCGCTGTCGGGCTGGGTGCAGTACGCGCGCACCGTGCGCGGCGCGACGCTGGTGGAGAAGAACAAGGAGTACGTGCAGGCGGCGCGCGTGATCGGCGTGTCGCCGCTTGGGATCATGCGGCGGCATGTGTTGCCCAACGTGCTCGGGCCGGTGCTGGTACTCGCGACGGTGCACATCGCCACGGCCATCACCACCGAGGCGACGTTGTCTTTCCTCGGCGTCGGCGTGCCGCCGACCACGCCGTCGCTGGGCACGCTGATCCGTATCGGAAACGAGTTCTTGTTTTCCGGCGAGTGGTGGATCACCATTTTCCCCGGCGCGGCTGATCCTGCTCGTGCTGTCGGTCAACCTGCTCGGCGACTGGCTGCGCGATGCGCTGAATGGAAGCTGCGCCGGACTACCGGCGCCCGACGTTTCAGAGGAGACACGCGATGAGAACCAAGCCGATAGCAGCCTGTGCACTGGGCGCCGCCATCGTGGCGCTGTCCGGTTGCGCGTCGACCTTCACCGATTCGTACCTCGTCGGCGAGCGCTGGTTCAAGGCAGACATGAACACGACGCCGGTCATCATCCTGGGCGTCGACGACTGGGACACGGTCGAGAGGCGTGTGCTGATCACGCCGGGGGTGCACGTCGTTCGTGTGCAGGCGCTGCCGGTGCCGGGCGCGCCGAATGAGACCGCGGCGCTGAAGCTCGACGTCAAGCCCTGCACGCAGTACTACATCGTGGCGTGGCGCGAGAATCCGCTGCTCGCGAATTTCGAGCCGCGCGTGGACTACGCCGCGCCCCTGGCCGGCTGCACGGCCGACGGGAAGTCCTGACGCATGGCGAAGGCCCCGCTGCTCGAGGTGCGCAACCTGCGCATCGAGTTTCCGACGCGCGGGGCACGCTGCTCGCAGTCGACGACGTTTCCTTCGACATCGAGCGCGGTGAAGTCCTCGGTGTCGTCGGCGAGTCCGGTGCCGGCAAGTCGCTGACCGGCGCGGCGATCATCGGGCTGCTCGAGCCGCCGGGCCGCATCGCGGCGGGCGAAGTGCGGCTCGAAGGCCTGCGCATCGACAACCTGCGCCATGACGATCTGCGCAAGATCCGCGGCCGCGAGATCGGCGCGATCTTCCAGGATCCGCTGACGTCGCTGAACCCGCTGTACACCGTCGGCCGGCAGATCGTCGAGACCATCACCACGCACCTGAACGTCTCGTCGGGCAAGGCGCGCGCCAGCGCTGTGGAGCTGCTGGTCGCGACCGGCATTCCGGCGGCCGAGCGGCGCATCGATCACTACCCGCATCAGTTCTCCGGCGGCATGCGCCAGCGCGTGGTCATCGCGCTGGCGTTGGCCGCGCAGCCGAAACTCGTCATCGCCGACGAGCCGACCACTGCGCTCGACGTGTCGATCCAGGCGCAGATCATCGCGCTGCTGAAGCGGCTGTGCCGCGAGCAGGGCACGTCCGTGATGCTGGTGACGCACGACATGGGCGTGATCGCGGAAACGGCGGACCCGGGTCGCCGTCATGTACGCGGGACGCATTGCCGAGATCGGGCCGGTGGCCGACGTCATTCATCGGCCGCAGCATCCATACACCGTGGGCCTGATGGGATCGATCCCCAGCATGACCGTCGACAAGGAACGCCTGACGCAGATCGACGGCGCGATGCCGCGGCTCACCGCGATTCCGCCAGGGTGCGCGTTCCATCCGCGCTGCCGGCTGGCGTACTCGCGGTGCTCGGCCGAGCGGCCCGACCTGATGGCGGCAGGCACCTCGCTGGCGGCGTGCTGGCTGCACGGCCACTGCGCGCCGGCGCGGCAGGCGGCGTGACGTGGCTGCGGTGCTGAAGGACGGAGGCAGAGGAGCCCGGCGCCGCGGCGCGAGGTCATCGTCAGGGCCGATGGCATCGCCCGCTGGTTCGACGTGTCGCCGCCGTGGCTCAACCGCGTGCTGGCCGGCGGTGGGCGCCAGATTCTGCACGCGGTGGACGGCGTGAGCTTCGAGATCCGTGGCGGTGAGACGCTCGCGCTGGTCGGCGAGTCGGGCTGTGGAAAGTCCACGGTCGCGCGTCTGCTGGTCGGGCTGTATCGCCCCACGCGGCGTGTGCTGTTCTTCGGCCGCGATCTTGCGGAGATGAAGGGGTCGTCCGGCCGCCGTTGCGCCAGAAGCTGCAGATGATCTTCCAGGACCCATACGCCAGCCTGAACCCGCGCTGGCGCGTGCGCGACATCATTGCCGAACCGCTGGTCGCGCACGGACTGCGGCGTTCCGCGAAGGACATCGACGCGCGCGTCGACGAGCTGCTGCATCAGGTGAAGCTCGCACCGGCCGACAAGCAGAAGTACCCGCACCAGTTCTCCGGCGGGCAGCGCCAGCGGCTGTCCATTGCGCGGGCGCTGGCAACGCACCCGGCCTTCCTGGTATGCGACGAGCCCACCTCGGCGCTCGACGTGTCGGTGCAGGCGCCCGTGCTGAACCTGATGAAGGACCTGCAGCGCGACCTCGGCCTGACCTACCTCTTCATCTCGCACAACCTGGCGGTCGTGCATCACATCGCCGACCGCGTCGGCGTCATGTACCTCGGCCGCATCGTCGAGCTCGCGCCGCGCCGCGCATTGTTCGAGACGCCGCAGCATCCGTACGCGCGCATGCTGCTCGATGCGATCCCGGACCTGGGGATGACCGGCCGCGCGCGCCTGCGCGGTGGCCGGCGAGGTGCCCAATCCGCTACAGGTCCGACGAATACCTTCCATCCACGCTGTCCGCACGCGAACCAGCGCTGCAGGGTCGAAGTGCCGATGCTGCAGAAGGTGAAGCTGGCGGGCGGCGCCACCGACGTCGCCTGCCACGCGGTGGAGGAAGGTCGGATCTGATCCGGCCGCGGCCGGCGGCTCGCGACGTTTGCGGTCATCGTTCGCGGCCCTTGCCGACGTCCCCGCCGGCACGGCGATTGCCAAGCCTCACCGTCATCGGAAGCGAAGCACCTCCGCCCCGCCTTCCCCTCATCCGACCAACAACGTGAAATTCAATGGAGTGCTTATGTCCAGAATCATGCTTGCGATGCTTGCCGGTATCGGCGTTGGACTGTCGGGCGCCGGCCAGGCCCAGATGCCCGCGACGCAGGTCGGCGCCATTTCAAAGGCGAGCCATGACCAGATGGTCAAGGATGCAGACGCGCAGCTGAAGGCAGCCAAGGCCGCGTGCGCATCGCTGGCCGGCAATGCCAAGGATGTCTGTCTGGCCGACGCAAAGGGCAAGCACAGCATCGCAAAGGCGGATGCCGACGCCGCCTACAAGAACACGGCCAAGGCCCGCGAGAGTGCCCGCGTTGCCCATGCGCAGGCGAACTACGACGTGGCCAGGGAAAGGTGCGACGACCTGTCGGGCAATCCGAAGGACGTGTGCATCAAGGAAGCGAAGGCCGCGCTGGTGAAGGGCAAGGCCGACGCCAAGGTCGATCGCGTCGCTGCCGATACCAGCCGCGATGCCGCGACGACCCGGGCCGAGGCCCGCAAGGATGCCACGGCGGACAAGCGCGAAGCCGACTACAAGGTCGCGCTCGAGAAGTGCGATGCACTCGCCGGCGCGGCCAAGGATTCGTGCGTCGGCAATGCACGGGCCCAGTTCGGCAAGCGCTAACCTGCGGGAGCCACTCCATGATCTTCGAGGCGATCCGCGAAAGCCACGACCTGCAGCGTGACCTGTGCCGCAAACTCACGGCGTCGCGCGGGGACATGGCGGCGCGGCTGCTGTTCCTGCAGCTGAAAGTCGAGTTGATGGCGCACGCGGCCGCCGAGGAACGGCATCTGTACGTGCCGCTGATGATGGATGACGGCGGCCTCGATTCCTCGCGGCATGCCCTGCATGAACACCACGAGGTCGACGAACTGCTCGACGACCTGTCGGTCCGGAACAAGATGCAGGCGGGATGGATCGCCACAGCGAAGAAGCTGAGCTTCAAGGTGCGCCATCACCTGAAGGAAGAGGAATCGAAGTTCTTCCAGCTCGCCGGGCGGCTGCTGTCGACGACGAAGAAGGCGCAGATGGCGCGCGCCTACCGGCGCGAGATCGTGCGCATGCGCCGGCACTATGCCGACGAGTACGACACCGTGAGCGTCGCCGCGGCGAGCGGGCTCGTCAGGCCCGCGAAGCGCGCGGTCGACAGGCCTGCCGTGCGCGGCAATGCGCGTTCAGGCGAGCGGCTGCGCGGCAAGAGTGAACCGCGCCGGACGCACTGACAGGCGCCGATGGGCGAATGCCCGCGTCAGCGCAGCAGCGCCAGCAGCTTCGGCTGCACCGACACCGCCGCCATCAAACCGCCCAGCAGCGCACCGGTCACGCCTGGACAGCACGCATCCTGCCCCGCGAGGAACAGGCCGCCGACGGGCGTGTGCGGCCGCAGCGCGTCGCTCGGGAAGCGCTCGGCGTCGTCGCCAGTCCGTACATCGCGCCGTGCTCCGCGCCGGTGTAGATTGCGACCGACACCGGCGTGACGACGTCGTAGCGCACCATCGGTGCCAGCCGGGATAGTGGCGCGCGAACTGCGCGAGCAGGTTCTGCTCGATCTTCTCCTTGGCCTCGAGGTAGCCCGGATCGCGCCGCTCTCCGCGGTGCATCCTCGAGTTCCCACGCCTTGAAGGCGTCCGGATCGACCAGCGCGACGATCTCGCAGGTGTGCCGCTGGCGATCGCCGGGATGGTGCTGCGGATCCTTCAGCGACGGGAAGCTCACGAACAGCGTCGGCGAGTCCGGCTCGATCAGCGGATTGCGCCACAGGCTGTCGACGTTCCAGCTCTCGTAGATCCAGTCGTTGGAGCTGCTCGCGCCCGTGGTGATGTCGCCTTCGAGGCCGATGTAGATGCCCACGTAGCCCACCGATGACTCGATGCGCAGCGCATCGGCCGCCCAGTCGTAGTCGACTTCATCCGACGGCAGCAGGCGCAGCGTGTTGCGCAGGCCCGCGTCGGACGACGCAGCGCGCATCGATGGTTTCGCCGCTGGCGAGCGTCACGCCCTGCACGCGATCGTCGCCGACCCGGATCGCGGTGACTTCCGCATTTGCGCGCAGTTCGCCGCCGGCCGCGCGCACAGGTGCCGCGAGTGCTTCGGCAAACACGCCGGAACCGCCCACCGGATACCACGCGCCGTCGAGATAGCTCGACATCACCACCGCGTGCAGCGCGAAGCTGGCCTGGCTCGGTCGGCCGCCGTGCGCGCCCCATTGCGCCGCCAGCACGGCCTGCAGCCGCGGATCGGCGACGCAGTCCTCGATCACCTGCTGCAGCGTGCATGGCCCACCCAGCGCTGCACTTCGTCTTCCTTCCACCACATCAGCCCACGCGCGACGATCTGCGGCATCGAGTGCGCGGCGAAGACGGCTTCGAGCGCCTTGGTGGCCGCACGCAGGCTGTCGAAGTAGCGGTCGATACCCGCTGCTTCGCCGGGAAAGCGCGACTTCAGCGCGGCGATGAGGCGCGCAGTCGGATGTTCGAACTCGACGATGACGCCGGGGAAATGCACGCGGTCGTACACCGTCCCCATCGATGCCATCGGCACGCCGTCGGGCGTCAGCGCGTCGAGGATCTTCTTCACCGGACCGGCCCTGCCGTCGCTCACGCCTGCGCCACCGATGTAGTGCACGCCCACGTTGAAGCGGTAGCCGTTGCGCTCGAAGGTCTGCGTCAGCCCGCCGACAGGCTGTTGTGCTCCAGTACCAGCACGCTGTCGTCGGCCGCCAGTGCGCGATATTCTCCGCCGATGCCGGAGCCGATGACGATGGTGTCCCACGCCGACATGCTCACCTCCCGCCGCGGTTCACTCGTAGTCCAGCACGTCTGTCCAGGTCAGCGGGCAGGTACCGAGATCCTCGGCATGCGCGCCAAGGAATTCATCGGCCGCCTGCCGGCCCGCATCGCGCAGCATGGTGAAGAAGGGCCACTCGGCCAGCAGCTTCGACGAGTAGCCCAGGCCCGTCATCACGTCACTGGTGATGCGGTGAAAGCGCATGCGCGCCAGCGTGCCGATGTCGCCGGTGCGCTGGGTCGCCACCCGCCGCAGGATCGCGGCCAGCCGCAGTTCCTTCAGCAGGTCGCGTTGAACGACACTTCGTTGAGCCGGTTCTGTATTTCCGTGGCGGTGCGCGGCGTACCGGGGCGTTCGACCGGATTGATCTGCACGAGGATCGTGTCCTCGATCGCATTCGCGGACCAGCGGCGTCAGCAGCGGATTGCCCGAATAGCCGCCGTCCCAGTATGCCTCGCCGTCGATCTCCACCGACTGGAACAGCGTCGGCAGGCACGCGGAAGCCAGCAGCACCTCGGGCGTCAGTTCATGATTGCGGAACAAGCGGCTGCGTCCGGTGCGCACGTGCGTGGTGTTGACGAATACCTTGATCGGTGCGTCCTTCACGCGTTCGAAGTCGACCGTCTCGGCGAGGATGTCGCGCAGCGGGTTGGTGCCGCGCGGATTCAGGTCGTACGGCGACATCACGCGCGCCGCCAGGTCCATCGCGACGAACAGCGGCGAATAGTCCAGTGTCCAGCGGCCGGTCATCACCTCGATCGGCCCACGGCGGAACGGGCTCAGCAGCGCGGCGTCGGATACGCGCCGCCAGAACTGCGCCAGCGCCGCGCGCGCACCGGCGTGTCCGCCGGCCGCCAGGCCATCGGCCATGACCACCGCGTTCATCGCGCCGGCCGAGGTTCCGGATACGCCGTCGAAGTCCAGCCAGTCTTCCTCGAGCAGGCGATCGAGCACGCCCCACGTGAACGCGCCATGCGAGCCGCCGCCCTGCAGCGCAAGGTCGACGAGCCGCGTCTTGCGCGCGGGTGGGCGGCGTCGTTTGCGCGCTGCCTGTCCGGGGGCGCCCGCAGGGGATTTCTTCTTCATGGCCATGGTGCTTGCTCCTTTGTCGCCGAGTGTCGCACGGGGCAGACCGGCGGCTCCACTATCGGCCCGCGCAGGCGCCGCGTCGTGTTGACTGCTGTCGTGCCCCTCGTCCAGCGCGAGCAGCGCGAACGACGACCAGCCAGTGCGTGCCGACGTAGTCTGCGTCCGTCGCCGCAGGCAGCGCTGCCGCACGGTGCGCCGCGACGGCCTTGCGTACAGGCCTTGCAGCGCGTTCGGCAATTGCGGCCCAGGTGCGTCCAGCACCACGCGCGCACCAGGTTCACGCCATGCAGGTGCACGATGCGCGCATCGGTCCGGATCGCCGACCGGCACCGGTGTCAGCCAGCGCGCGGACGGCATCGTCGGTGCGAAGGCATGCCACCAGTCGACGAAATCGCAGTCGTCGAGGACGCGACCATCGGCGGCCTCCACCAGTCCCGCCGACAGGAAGTCCTCGCCGCAAGGCTCGTAGGCCGCGGGATAGCGGCGGTCGCGACCGAACCAGTGCAGTGCACGTTCGACGATCAGCGCGCGCAGTGCACGGTGCTGGACGGCGCGCCAGTCCAGCGCGAGCAGCAGCGGAACGCCGAGTTCGGTGCCGCCGCTGCGCCACGGCGAAGTCGGCGCGCGGCAGAATAGTGGAGTGAAGCGCTCGGCAAATGCATCGGCGAGCGGGCGCAGAGCATCGCGCCATGGCGCGGCGACTGCATCGGCGGTGGCGAGCGCTTCGAACTCCGCGGCGGCCGGCCAGCCCCAGCCATACGGTCGCTCGAGGGTCTGACGATGCGGGCCGCGCAACGTCGCCCAGGCTCGCCGGCCACTGCCTGCGCAGTCAGTCGCTGCCGGAGGTGGTGCGGCTCGCCCGGCGAGCGCGTGAGCGGGCTGCAGGCGCAGCAGCCGCACCAGCGTCCAGTGCATGTGCACGCACGAATGCCAGTCATAGCTGCCCCAGAAGACCGGATGCAGCGCGCGCGGCGTGCGCAGGTCGCCATCGCCGCCGAGCAGCTGGTCGAGCTTGTAGGGATACTCGGTGACCGTGTTCGCGAGCGCGGTGCGCGCGAACGCGGCGGCCAGGGGCGGCGTCAGCATCCGCCCAGCGTAGCGGCTTTCTTCGGAACTAGTCGGCCCTGCTCACGGCACCGGAACCGGCGACCGACTTGCGGATCACCGGCGAGCCGCGATACGTGACGTCGCCCGACCCGCGATGGCGACGTCGAGAACCTGCTGCGCGTTCACATGCGCGTCGCCGCTGCCGGCCAGGCGCACCTTGACGGTCTGGCCGACCAGATTGGCGGTGCGGATGTCGCCCGAACCGGCGACGCTGAACCCCTGTTCGTCCGCGCGACCGCTCGCCGAGAAGTCACCGCTGCCGCTGATCGACACGCCGAGTACGCCGACCTCGAGGGAGTCGGCCTTCACATCGGAGCTGCCGGAGATCGCCACGGCCAGCATCTGTCCGCGCAGACGTTCGATGCGTGCATCGCCGCTGCCGCTGAGCGCCAGCGAACTGAGGGTCTTGAACTCGATCGCGACCTGCGCGTCGTTCGAACTGCGCAGCGCCGCGTCCGGACGGAAGCGGATCAGCAGCGTGCCGGCGTTCGCCGTGTCGACCTGGGTCTCGATCAGCGCCACCAGGTTGTCGTCGAAGCGCACCGTCGCCTGTTCGCGGTCGGACTGGCGGAGCACGACGTCGATCGCGCCTTCGACGCGGACGGCGGTGAAGGGAGCGAGCACGCGCACGTCGCTGGTGACGCGTCCCGAGCCCGACGTCCGGCTGCCCGACGGGCCGACCGTGACGCTGGTGTTGATCGCCGCGGCGGGTGACCGCGAACGCGGGCGCGGCGCCAGCGGCCAGTGTGCAGGCGGCCAGGGCGGAGATGGAGCAGAAGGAGGGCGAAGCCGGATGGCGGGCATGGGTCAGGTCGCAGATCGTCAAGAGTCGGTGTCAGCATGATGCCGGCCGCCGTCGACCTGCCGGCGGGGCGCGACGCACGGCAGCACGGCCGGCATGGAATGCAATGCGGCGCGATTGGCGTCGCCGCCGATGCCCCCGGGCGGACCCTTTCAGCGGGTCGCCGGGGCCGACGCGGGCGGCGGCGTGGCGGACGGGCCCGGCAGCGGTGCAGCGGCCCCGGGCGGTGCCGCACGGGGACCCGGCGCACCGGCCGCGGCCGGCGCCTTGCCGTCACGTGCGCTCTTCAGCAGTTCCTGGGCTTCCTTCTGCCCGCGCGCGGCCGCGCGCGAAATCCACAGCACGGCCTCGCGCTGGTCCGGTGCCAGCCCGTCCTTGTCCGACAGCAATGCCAGTCCGAGCTGGAACGCAGCGCCCGCGTTACCGCGCTCGGCGGCCCGCCGCAGCAATGCGCCGGCCATCGCGGAATCGCGCGGCACGCCCTCGCCGCCGCGCAGCGGCAGCGTGCCCAGCATCCACTGGGCGTCGACAGCCCCTTCTCGGCCGCCGGCTCGAGCAGCGCCCGGATGCGCAGGTCGACGTTGTCCGGCGCCGGCACCGTGCGTTGCAGGATCTGCGCGAAGAATCGCGCCCACGCGGCGTCGGCATCGATGTACGGCTTGAGCTGCGCTTCGGCATTGCGCACGTCGGCAGCGCGCGCGTACTCGCCGGCCTTCTGCAACGCCGCCTCGGAGTAGCGCTGGAAAGTGAGACTGGCCATCGCGGCCTCCGCGTCGCGCAGCACCGGCGAGGCGATGGCGTCGCGCGTGCTGCGCTCGGACACGCCGACTTCGATCAGCAGGCGCGGTTCGGTGGGATGCACGCACGACAGTCCGATGATGTTCATGAACGTCGGCACCGCGTTCTTCTTCGCCGCGTCGCCCGCGAGGCGTCGTCCTCGGGCACGCGCGCGGCGAGCGTGTGGCGTGCGCAGCGCGTGCCGGCATGGCGGGTCAGCGTCTCTTCGTGCTGGCCGAGCAGAAGCGCTCGCCGGATGCGCGCATGCTGGGCCACGGCGAGAAGTTCCGCATCAGGCCGATCTCGGCGTCGCGCAGTTCGCTGGCGATGACCAGCACCACGCCCTACGACGCGTCGTTGAGCAGCGCGCGCGCCATCGTCGCGCCGCGCGGCGTGCTGCTGGCTACTTTCCAGTCGGTGTTCGCCGGCGTGGTGAAGCCGAAACCGATGAACGACCACGGCGTGCCCGGGGCGCTCTGCGGGATCTGCGCGATGTTGTCGTCGACGGGCGCGGACTGCGCAAAGGCAGCCGCGGGCAGCAGGGCGCAGGCGAAGGCGAGTGCGCGGTAGCGAGGATGCATTGGCAACGGGTCAGCGTGGGTCTGCCGCAGGATAGCGGAGGCTTTGCAGCCGAACCCCGCAATTACCGGCTGGAAACCACCGATCGTCTGCGATCCGGCCGGCGGGCATTGAACGCCTGCAGCGCGCATCGATCGGGCGTCCATTGAAAACGGCGCCGGCCCGCGCGAACGCAGGCCGGCGCCGTCCGGTACGTCCGCAGCCTACTTCGCGGTGGACGCGACCCTGGCGTTGACCGAGCCGCCCAGGGCGACGGTGCGGGCTCCGCCGGCGAGCAGCCTGGCTTCGTCGGCCTTCTGCTTCGTGTAGTTGGGCGCGTGGACGCCGGACGAGCCATCCTTCTCGATCGCGTCGATGATCTCCTGCGCCTGGTTGATCATCAGTTGCGCCTGCGCGCGAGTCGTCACGGGCGTCTTCGCGGACGCCAGTGCCTTGCGGGCATCGGTCAGCAGCTTCTTCGTCTCGGCCACGCCTTCCTTGACGGGCTTCTGCCACGCGACCACGCGTTCGTAGATCTGCTGCTGCGTCTTGAACTTGTATTCATCCGGCAGCTGCGACAGGGCCGGGCTGTGGCAACCACCCGCCTGCACCATGTGACCATCCGACCACGACGTGCGGCCGCAGGTCCATTGCAGGTCGAGTGCCGCGCGGCCGTCCATGTTCTTCGCCAGCTGCCACGGGCCATCCTTCCAGTCGCGTCCCTTGCCGGCCGGCGGATTGATGGACTTGTACGACGGCGACACGTTGATCTTCCAGATGTGCGACGTGCGCGCGGTGTCGAAGCCCGCGTGGTCCGAGTACTGGATCGCGGCGAAGTTCTCGCAGCTCATCATCACCGGCATGTGGCAGGCCGCGCAGGTGTTGCTGGAGTGCATGTCGCGGTTCTTGAAGAACGCGGTCTGGCTGGGGTGGCAGTCTTCGCACTGCTTCTTCAGGCCCGGCACCGTGTACAGATCCTTCCAGTCGTTGGCGGTGACTTCGTGCGGGTCGTGGCAGGTCGAGCAGTTCATGCCCGCGTCCTTGTGCTTCGTGTTGAACGTCTGTGAACCTTCGGTGCCGCAGGAGGGCAGCCGGCTCTTGAAGTACGACGTGAAGGGCCGCTTCTCGCTGATCTTCGCCTGCTCCTCGTTCCACGCGAAGCGCTGTGGTGGCAGCGTTCGCAGTTGGAGGGCACCGAGCCGCGCGCGCTGGCGTTGACCAGGTGGCCGCCGGCGCCATGGCATTCCTCGCAGCTGATGCCCTTGCTGATCGTGTGCTTGCGCAGTTCCTCCGGATTGCCGAGGGCGGCGATCAGTTCGGCCTGGCTCTTGAAATCGAACTTGAACGAGTGGCACACCTCGCAGTACGCGGAGGCCGGCTGGAACAGCATGCCCTTCTGGTACTGCGAGCCGTAGGAGTTCATGCCCCACTGCGTGCTGCGCTGGTTGCCGAAATCCTCGATCCGGGTCGGGAAGCCCGGGATCCAGTCGGCGATCTTCTTCGCGGTCTCGGGCGTCAGGCCCGCGGCCCACGAGCGCGAGAACTGGTTGCCGCCCGCGACCAGCGTGCCGGTGCCGTCCTTGTAGTTGCCGTCGACGACGTGGAACGTGCCGCGCACGAGATACGAGTCGAGGAAGCCGTACTTGGTGCGCGGCGTGCCGATGATCGCGAACACCGCGTCCGGCGTGATGCCCGGCGGCAGGATCGCGGCGGGTGCCGGCGGATACACCGGCGCCTTCAGGTCCTTGACCTCGGTGATCTCGTCCGGGAAGCGCACGACCTTCGCATGGCGCGAGCGCTCCCATGCCTGGTATTGCGCCGGGTGGCATTCGCCGCACTTCTTCGGCTCGACGAACTTGTTGGGCAGGTCGAGGATCGACTCTTCGCCCAGCCGATAGGTGATCGACGCATGCGCGAGATGGTCCTTCGCGGCGAGCTTGTTGCCGCCGCCGAACTCGACGAACTCCTCCTCGCGGTCGCTGACCTGCGGCGTACCGAGCAGCCGGCCTTCCTTCTTGTAGATACGGAAGATCGGATGGTTCTGCTTCAGGTAGTCGAGGAACATCTGCTCCTGGTCGACATAACCTTCCAGCGTGCGAGGCGCGTTGGCGTCGACGGTGCCGCCGTGCATGGCATGGCCTGCATGCGCATCGGCGGCCGCCGCTCGGGCGGCATCCGGCTGGATCACTCCCGGTTTGGTGGCGTCGGCCGCCGACAGCGGACCGGCGGCCAGGCCCAGGGCGCCGGCCAGGACGGCGCCAGGCGGCCGCTGCGCCTGAATTGACTCGCGTACATGACTCCTCCTCGTCGCGAAACTTGCGGCGTGCCGACTGCGACCATCGGCGCGCAAACCCCGACCCGCAAGCTAGGACGCGGCCGTCCGTCGCACCATCTGCACGGAGGCATACACGGATAGGTACAGGTTCCTATGCGCGTGCCGATGACCGCGCGCCGGAGCATTGATTCGATGGAGGAAATGCGCGGCGCACAGGCACCGCGGCCCGGTCGGTCAGCGCTTGCCGCAGATCAAGGGACGGCACACGCCGTGTGCCTGCAGCAACAGATGTTGCCGTCGCTCAGGCGACGGGCCGGCTGGCGTTGAAGGCCTGCAGCGCGCGACCCGTAGGCGTGGACTTGGTCGCGAGTTCCTCGGGTGGGCATTGCGCGAGCACGCGGCCGCCGCCGGCACCGCCCTTCGGGCCCGAGGTCGATGATCCAGTCGGCCTCGGCCATCACGTCGAGGTTGTGCTCGATGACGACCACGGTGTTGCCTGCGTCGACCAGTCGATGCAGCACGCGGATCAGCTTGTCGACGTCGGCCATGTGCAGGCCGACCGTGGGCTCGTCGAGCACGTACAGCGTGTGCGGGGCCTGCTGGCCTCGTCGGGTGACGTCGTCGCGCACCTTGGCGAGTTCGGTCACCAGCTTGATGCGCTGCGACTCGCCGCCCGACAGCGTCGGCGACGGCTGGCCGAGTGTCAGGTAACCGAGCCCGACGTCCTGCAGCAGCTTCAGCGGATGCGCGATCGCGCGGTGCGCGGCGAAGAATTCGACGGCGTCGTCGATGTCCATCTTCAGCACGTCGCCGATCGACCGGTCGCGCCACTTGACGGTCAGCGTCTCCTCGTTGAAGCGCTGGCCGCCGCACATCGTCGCACCTTCGTCGGGCAGGAAACTCATCTCGATGGTCTTCACGCCCTGGCCTTCGCAGGCCTCGCAGCGGCCGCCCGCGGTGTTGAACGAGAAGCGGCTGGCGGTGTAGCCGCGCGTACGCGCCTCGAGCGTGTCGGCGTACAGCCGGCGGATCGCGTCCCAGAAGCCGACGTAGGTGGCGGGACACGAGCGTGGCGTCTTGCCGATCGGCGTCTGGTCGACTTCGAGCACGCGGTCGAGCGCTGCATGGCCGGCGATCGATGCGCAGCCGGTCCAGTCGGGCTTGCCCTTGCGCTCGCCGACCGCCGCGTGCAGGTTCGCATACAGCACGTCGCGCGCCAGCGTGGACTTGCCGCTGCCCGATACGCCGGTCACCACCGACAGGCGCTCCAGCGGGAAATTCGCATCGACGCGGCGCAGGTTGTGCAGACGCGCTTCGTTGACGGTGATGCGCGGGGTCGCGCGGTTCACCGGCCGGCGCGGATGCAGCGGATGCACGAGCGGCGACTTCAGCCAGCGGCCGGTGGCGGAGTCGGGCGCGGCGACGAGATCTTCGATACGGCCCTGCGCGACGATGCGGCCGCCCCTGATCCCCGCAGCGGGGCCGACGTCGATCAGGTGCGATGCGCGCCGGATCGTGTCTTCGTCGTGCTCGACCACGACCAGCGTATTGCCCTTCGCTTCGAGCTTCTGCAGCGCGTCGAGCAGGATGCGGTTGTCGCGCGGATGCAGGCCGATGGTCGGCTCGTCGAGCACGTAGGCCACGCCCTGCAGGTTGGAGCCGAGCTGCGCGGCCAGCCGGATGCGCTGCGCCTCGCCGCCCGACAGCGTCGGCGCGGCGCCGTCGAGGCGCGGATAGCCGAGACCGACTTCGGCGAGGAACGACAGGCGCGAGCGGATCTCCGCGAGTGCGTCGCGCGCGATCTCCAGGTCGCGGCCCGACAGCTTCAGCGACGCGATCACCTGCGCGGCATCGGCGACCGGCAGCGCGGCGAGATCGGCAGTCGAGCGACCGCCGAAGCGCACCGCCAGCGCGGTCGGGTTCAGGCGCTGCCCGGAGCACGCCTGCACGGCGCGGTCTCGCCTTCGTACCAGGCGTTCCACCACACTTCCTCACCGCTCTGCTCGGCATCAAAGCCGGTCAGTTCGACGCCTGTGCCGAAGCACGACGGACGCCAGCCGTGCTTGCTGTTGTACGAGAACAGCCGCGGGTCGGGTTCGGGGAACGACGTGCCGCAGGAAGGGCACGCGCGCTTCGTCGAGAAGCTGCGCTGCGCGAGCGCAGGCCCCCAGTTGCCGGCGGCGATCGCGCCGGCCAGCCCGTCGAGCAGGGGACACGACGGTGACGACACCGTGGCCGTGTTCGAGCGCGCTGGCGAGCGCGCGGCGCAGCTCGGGCTCGCTCGCCGGCCCGACGACCAGGTCGGCGACCGGCAGCTCGATCGTGTGTTCCTTGAAGCGTTCGATGCGCGGGAACTTCGCCGTCGGCAGGAACGTGCCGTCGACGCGCAGGTGCGAATGACCGCGGCCCTTCGCCCACTTGGCGAGTCGGTGTACACGCCCTTGCGGTTCACTACCAGCGGCGCCAGCACGCCGACATGCTGGCCGCGGTAGTCGCGCTGCACCTGTGCGACGATGGTGTCGAAGGACTGCGGCGTCACCGGCACGTTGCAGTCCGGACAGTGCTGGACGCCCAGTTTCACGTACAGCAGGCGCAGGAAGTGATAGATCTCGGTCAGCGTCGCGACCGTCGACTTGCGGCCGCCGCGCGAGGTGCGCTGCTCGATCGCGACCGTCGGCGGAATGCCGTGGATCGCATCGACGTCGGGCCGCCCGGCCGGCTGCACGATCGAGCGCGCATAGGCGTTCAGCGATTCCAGATAGCGCCGCTGGCCCTCGTTGAACAGGATGTCGAAGGCGAGCGTCGACTTGCCCGAGCCGGACACGCCGGTGATGACCGTGAAGGTGTCGCGCGGAATGCTGACGTCGATCGACTTCAGGTTGTGTTCGCGCGCGTTGACGATGGTGATCGCGTTGGCGTCGCCGGCGCGCGGCGTGGGCCGCGCGGCGTAGGCTGCGCGCGGCTCGTTGACGCGCGGCGCGCCGTGTTCCAGCGCATGCCGGTACGCCGCCAGCTCGCGTCCGGTGTGCGAACGCGGATTGGCGATCAGCGCATCCGGCGGGACCGGCATCGACGACCTCGCCGCCCATCGCCGCCCTCGGGGCCGAGATCGATCAGCCAGTCCGACGCGGAGATCACGTCGAGGTTGTGCTCGATGACCACCAGCGAATGGCCGGCCGCCAGCAGCTTGCGGAACGAGCGCATCAGCTTGGCCACGTCGTCAAAGTGCAGGCCGGTGGTCGGCTCGTCGAACAGGAAGAGGGCCGCGTACCGGGTGCTTGCCGCCGGCGGCTTCCGTCAGCAGACCGGCGAGCTTCAGCCGCTGCGCTTCGCCGCCCGCAGCGTCGGCACCGGCCGAGCTTCAGGTATTCGAGGCCGACATCGGCGAGCGGCGCGAGCACGCGCGCGACCTCGCGGTCGTCGGCGAACAGGTTCACCGCTTCGCTGACCGTGGTCCAGCACGTCGGCGATGTTCAGCGATCGGCCGCCGCGCTCGATCGTGACTTCCAGCGTCTCGGGCCGGAAGCGCTTGCCGTCGCAGTCCGGGCAGCGGTAGGTACGTCCGGATGAAACTGCATCTCGACGACGTGCTCGAAGCCGTTGCCGCCGCAGGTGGGACAGCGGCCGTCGCCCGAGTTGAACGAGAACGTGCCCGCGGTGAAGCTGCGTTCCTTCGACAGCCGCGCCTTCGCGAAGATCGCGCGGATGCTGTCGAAGGCGCCGACGTAGCTCGCCGGATTGCTGCGCGTGGTCTTGCCGATCGGCGACTGGTCGACGAACGACACGTCGTCGATCCAGTCGTCGCCGTGCAGCGTGTCGAACGCGCCGGGAGTTTCCGTCGATTTGCCCTTGGCCTTCGCCAGCGCCGGATACAGCACGTCCTGGATCAACGTGGACTTGCCGGAGCCGGACACGCCGGTCACGGTGACGAGCCGCTGCAGCGGTATGTCGACGTCCACGTTCTTCAGGTTGGCTGCTCGCGCGCGCCGGTCAGCACCAGCTTGCGGGCATTCGCCGCGACCGGCACCGGATGCGCGACATCCACGCGCAGCCGGCCGCCGAGGTAGCGCCCGGTCAGCGTCGCCGCCTGCCGCAGTTCGTCCGGCGTGCCGTTGAACACGATGCTGCCGCCGCGTTCGCCGGGACCGGGACCCATGTCGAACACGCGATCGGCGGCCAGCATCACCTGCGGATCGTGCTCGACCACCACCAGCGAGTTGCCCGCGTCGCGCAGCCGATGCATCACCTCGACCACGCGGTGCATGTCGCGCGGATGCAGGCCGATCGACGGCTCGTCGAGCACGAACAGCGTGTTGACCAGCGACGTGCCGAGCGCGGTGGTGAGGTTGATGCGCTGGACCTCGCCGCCCGACAGCGTGCGGCTCTGGCGGTCGAGCGTCAGATATCCGAGGCCGACGTCGACCAGGAAGGCGAGCCGCGCACGCAGTTCGTCGAGCAGCATCTCGCTGGCTTCGTCGAGCGGTGCCGGCAGCTCGACGCGATCGAAGAACGCCTTGACGCGCTCAATGGGCAGCAGCATCAGGTCGTGCAGCGACAGGCCGGGCAGCGCGTCGAGTTGCGCGCTGCTCCACTTCGCGCCCATCGGCAGGTAGCGCTGATAGCGGCCATCGGAGCCGAGCGCGGCCCGCGCATCTCGGTGGCCACCCACGCGCCACAACAGCGCCTCGGGCTTCAGGCGCGCGCCGTTGCACGCGGGGCATGGCGTGTACGAGCGATAGCGCGACAGCAGCACGCGGATGTGCATCTTGTACGCCTTGCTCTCCAGCCACGCGAAGAAGCGCGCGATGCCGTACCAGACGCCGGGCCAGCTCTTGTTCCAGCTCTTCCATCCGCTGCCGCCTTCGATGACCCAGCGTTTCTGCTCCGGCGTCAGGTCGCGATACGGCACGTCGAGCGGAATGCCGTCCTTCTGCGCGGACTTTTCCAGGTCGCGCTGGCTTTCGATGAAGGACTTCGACTGGAACGGCTTGATGGCGCCGCCGCGCAGCGTCTTGCGCTCGTCGGGGATGACCAGCCCGTAGTCGACCCCGATGACGCGGCCGAAGCCGCGGCACTGTTCGCAGGCGCCGAGCGGCGAGTTGAACGAGAAGGTCGACGGATGCGGCGTCTCATAGGCGATGTCGCAGTCCGCGCAGTGCAGGTCGGTGCTGTAGCGCCACGCCGTGGGCGCGGGCGCATCGCCGTCGACATGGACGTCGACACGGCCGCCACCGAGCCGCAGCGAACGTTCGACGGCGTCGGCGATACGCGAGCGCTCGACCGCGGCCGCGCGGAAGCGGTCGGACACGACGTCGAACAGCAACGCGTCGCCGACCCGGCGCTGCGCGTGGACCTTGGTGTAACCCTGCGCTTCCAGATGCGTGCGCACCTCGTCTTCGCCGAAGTTCGCCGGCACGCGCACGGGGAAGGTGATCGTCAGCCGCGGATCCCCGGCGGCCGCGGCGCGCTCCACAATGCCGGCAACGATGCTGTCCGGCCGATCGCGCCGCACGGGCTGCGCGCAGCCGCGGCAGACCAGCAATGCCGTGCGCGCATACAGCAGCTTCAGGTGATCGTTGAGCTCGGTCATCGTGCCGACCGTGCTGCGCGACGTGCGCACCGGATTCACCTGGTCGATGGCGATGGCCGGCGGCACGCCGTCGATGCGGTCCACCGCGGGCCGGTCCATGCGATCGAGGAACTGGCGCGCATACGGCGAGAAGGTCTCGACGTAGCGGCGCTGGCCTTCCGCGTACAGCGTGTCGAACACCAGCGAGCTCTTGCCCGAGCCGGATACGCCGGTCACCACCACCAGTTCGCCGGTGGGAATGTCCACGTCGAGCGCGCGCAGGTTGTTCTGGCGTGCGCCGCGAATGCGGATCGCGGGCCGCGCGTCGCTGGACACGGGCTTGGAGTCGTCAGGCATCGGAAGGGAGCGGAGCGCTGCTGGCCGAGTCTCGCAGATGGCTCCCGGCCGGCCGATATCAACGGTGGAAAAACGCGCCGATGCGGGGCTTGCCGGAAGCGGATACTGTAGTTTCCTACAGTATCCGCCCGGTCGTCAATCGACGTCGGCGGTCTGCTCCGCCAGCACGGCGACGATGCGCAGTGTTCGCGGCTGCCCGGTCGGCAGGATCACGGTGACCGTACGCCCGACCACGTTGCCGAGCAATGCGCGTCCGATGGGCGAGAACACTGAAATGCGCCCCTCGCGTGGATCGGCCTGCTGCGGGCTGACCAGCACCACGCGCCGGCGCGGCCCGTCCGGCAATTCGTCGTAGTCGACGGCGGAATTGAGTCGCACCGTGCCGTGCGGCAGCGCGCGCGGATGCAGCACCTGCGCGTCGAACAGCTTCGACGCCAGTTCGTTCGACGAGTCTTCGCTTTCGCGTCGCGCGGATTCGAAGAGCATGCGGTTGATGGCCTGCGCATCCGCCTGCGCAATGTACAGATCGGGTCCTGCAGTCATGTCGTACTCCAGAGCGTGAAGGGCTGCGCGGCGCACGCGGCGCGGCGGCAGCGATCCAATCGGAAAGGGGGGAGGGAAAACGCTCCCGGCAGGGCCCGGTCCGCGGCCGCTCAGCGCGGCGGGATCGGGCGGCTGCCGGGCCTAATCAAGAAAGGCCGCGGTTCCGCAGCGCCCGTGTCCACCGAAGCCGCGGCCGAGCGCCGCGCGCTGCAGGCAGCAGCAGGCGTCAGCGCAAAGGACAGGGCGGATGAACACGGACATGGCTCGATCGATGTTGGCGCAGTCATCAGGACGACGCAGTGCCGACCATAGCATGGACGCGCTGGGCCGACGGCGTCTGCACCGTCGATGAAAGGCGGCCGCTCAGTCGACGTGCAGCGGCCTGCCGCCGAACGCGTAGCGCGCGAAGTCGTCGAACTGGCGCGTGACGAGTCCCGGCGTCGGATTGCGGCCGATTTCGTCGCGGCGGTCGAACACCATGTCGGTGCCGACCTGCAGGCGCACCCAGCGCGGATAGGCGTACATGTAGCCGGTGAGGTGATCGAGCACCATGAAGCTCGTCCCGCCGGGCAGCAGCATCTGCATCGGCTGCATGTTGACCGCGCGCGATACGACGACGGCACGCGCCATCGGATATCGGTCGCCGCGGCATTCGATGATCAGCGGGTTCGACGAGCGCCGCACCTGCGTGTCGAACATCGGCGTGACGCCGACGTATTCCGCGTCTGCATTGCTGACCTTGCAGCTCATGCCATCCACCGTGCGGCCCTGCGCGTCGACGGTCTGGATGCTGACCTTCTGCGTCGAGTCGCCCGCCATCGTCGCGCAGCCGGACAGCACCGCCACTGCAGACAGGGCTGCAACGGCGATGGACAGGCGGGCGAAACTGGCATGCATGGCGGCAGCGTTGTCCGGGCGAAAGCAAGGCGCAGGGTGGGGCAACCAATCTAGCGGGGCCGGCCGCCGTGCGCCCTCCAGCGAAAGGATTAACGGTGGTTCGTCACCCGTTCGATCGAGGAGGCGGAGCCAGTCTGCCCCGGCGAATGCGCGCGCCATGCCGGGAACACGGCGGCGAAGCAGCGGCATTTCATGCGGAGGCACGTCGCGAGGCGACGGACGGTCGTTCTGCAAGGTTTCCGGGCGCGGGCAGCCCGCGGGTTTTCCTGAGGGCGCCGCGTCCGACGCGCCTGATACGGGTCAACCGCGGCGGCACGCCCGGCTGCGACGCTCCGTTTCCATGATCCGCACCGTTTCGCTGCTGCTCGCGCCCATGCTGGCGCTCGGCGTGCTCGCCGCCCATTTCGTCCGCGCCCGGATGCTGGTGGCTGCGGCGCTCTGCGTGCTGATGATCGCGCTGCTCGCCGTGCCGCGCGCGTGGGTCGCGCGCGTCGTGCAGATCGCCCTGGTCATCGGCGCGCTGGAATGGGCGCGCACGCTGGCCGCGCTGCTCGCCTCGCGCATGGCGATCGGCCAGCCGTACCTGCGCATGACGGCGATCCTCGTCGTCGTCGCGCTGCTGACGCTGGCGAGCGCGTGGGTGTTCCGCGCGCGCCCGCTGCGTACGCGCTACCGGCTCGGCTGAGCCAGAAACTTCTGCACGAGCCGCACCCAGAACGTCGCGCCGATCGGGATCAGTTCGTCGTTGAAGTCATAGCTGGGGTTGTGCAGCATGCACGGGCCCATGCCGTGTCCGGCCAGGCGATGGCCGCCTTCGCCGTTGCCGATGAACACGTAGGCGCCCGGCCGCGCCTTCAGCATGAACGCGAAGTCCTCCGCGCCCATGGTCGGGTCGATGTCGGTGTGCACGTGATCGGCGCCGACGACGTCGGCGGCCACTTCCGCCGCGAAGGCAGCCTCGACCGCATGATTGACGGTCGGCGGATAGTTCCACTTGAAGGTCACGTCGGCTTCGCAGCCGTGCGCCGCCGCGGTCGCCTCGGCGATGCGCCGCATGTGCTGCTCGATGTGCGCCGTCATCTCGTCGCCGAACGTGCGTACCGTGCCGCCGATGGTGGCGAACTCCGGGATCACGTTGCAGATGTCGCCGGCGTGGATCATCGTCACCGACAGCACCGCGGCCTCCACCGGCTTGCGCGTGCGCGTGATGATGGCCTGCAGGCCGTTGACGATCTGCACGGCGACGAACACCGGATCGACGCCGAGATGCGGCATCGCCGCGTGCGCGCCCTTGCCGCGCACCACGATGTCGAATTCATTGCTGGAGGCCATCTGCGGCCCCGCCTTCACGCCGAACTTGCCGACCTGCATGCCCGGCCAGTTGTGCATGCCGAACACGGCGTCGCACGGACACTTCAGGAACAGGCCGTCGTCGATCATTGCCTGCGCACCGGCGCCGCCTTCCTCGGCCGGCTGGAAGATGACGTGCACGGTACCGTCGAAGGGCCGGTCTTCGGCCAGGTACTTCGCGGCGGCGAGCAGCATCGCCGTGTGGCCGTCGTGCCCGCAGGCGTGCATCTTGCCGTCGTGCCGCGAGCGGTGCGCGAACTGGTTGCCTTCCTGGATCGGCAGCGCGTCCATGTCCGCACGCAGCCCGATGCTGCGGGAACGGCTGCCATTGCGCAGCGTGCCGACGACGCCGGTCCTGCCGAGCCCGCGGGTCACCGCATAGCCCCATTCGGCCAGCCGGGCGGCGACCAGATCCGCTGTACGGTTTTCCTCGTAGCGCAGTTCGGGATGCGCGTGGATATCGCGGCGAATGGCTTCGATCTCGCTGCGGAAGGCGACGACGCGGTCGATCAGGTTCATGGCGGCCTCGGAGTGAGCAAGGATCGTACTGAACTGGCGCGATGTGTGCCGATCCCCCGGGCGGTGGCAGGGCCTAAGATCCGGGCATGAACAAGCCCGTTCCCACCGCGGCCGAGTTGCGGCCGCCGCCGGCCGCTCAGCCTTCGGCGGACGCGCTGGCCATGATCGACCGGCTGATCGCGATGCCGACGGTCAGCCGTGACTCCAATCTGGGACTGATCGAGTACGCGCGCGACCACCTGGCGTCGCTGGGGGTGCGGTCGCAACTCATCTACGACGCATCGGCGAAGAAGGCCAATTTGTTCGCGACGCTGGCCGACGAACCCGACCGGCTGAAGACCGGCGGACTGGTGCTGTCGGGCCACACGGACACCGTGCCGGTCGACGGGCAGGACTGGTCGAGCGACCCCTTCGTCGCCACGCACCGCGACGGCCGCATCCACGGGCGCGGCAGCGCCGACATGAAGGGCTTCATCGCGATCGCGCTGGCGTGGGCGCCGCGCTTCCTCGCTGCGCAGCGCACGATGCCGATCCACCTGGCGCTGACCTACGACGAGGAAACGACCTTCCTCGGCGTGCGCGGCCTGGTCGCGGACCTCGCCGAACGCGGCATCCACCCGTCGGCGTGCCTGATCGGCGAGCCCACCGACATGCAGGCGATTGTCGCGCACAAGGGCAAGCGCGACTGCGTGTGCCGCGTGCGCGGCCGCGAAGCGCATTCGTCGCTGACGCCGACCGGCGTCAACGCCATCGAGTTCGCGGCGCGACTGATTGCCTACGTGCGGTCGGTGGCCGATCGATTGTCGCGTGACGAGCCGCGCGATGATCGCTTCGCTGTGCCGTACACGACCTTGCAGACCGGGCTGGTGCGCGGCGGCATCGCGGTCAACGTCGTGCCGCGCGACTGCGAGTTCACGTTCGAGATGCGCAATCTGCCGACGATGTCGACCGACGCGCTCGCCGACGACATCGTCGCGTATGCGCGCCGCGAACTCGAACCGGCGATGAAGGCGGTCAGCGCCGAGGCGGGCTTCGCGTTCGACCACGGCATGAACATCCCGGCTTTCGGCATCGCTCCCGACGCGCCGCTGGTGAAGTGGGCGCAGGCCATCGCGCGCAACGCGCTGCAGCCCGGCGCGGTGAGCTTCGCCACCGAGGCCAGCATGTACATGGCCGCGGGCATCCCGACCGTCGTGCTCGGCCCGGGCTCGATCGACCAGGCGCACAAGCCCGACGAGTACCTGAGCTATGCGCAGGTCGCCGCCTGCGAGCAGTTCTTCGATCGCATGCTGTGTGAGCCATGGAAAGCATGACCAGTCCTTCCGACACCGTCGTCCGCGCAGCGTGTCCGCACGACTGCCCGGACACGTGCGCGATGCTGGTCACCGTGCGCGAGCAGTCGGGCCGGCGCGTCGCGGTGAAGATCGCCGGAGATCCGACGCATCCGACGACGGATGGCGTGCTGTGCACGAAAGTCAGCCGCTATCTGGAACGGGTCTATCACCCCGACCGGCTGCTGCACCCGCTGAAGCGCGTCGGCCGCAAGGGCGAAGGCCGCTTCGAGCGCGTCGGCTGGGACGAGGCGCTTGCCGAAATTGCCGCGCGACTGTCGGCGATCGCCGCAGTCGACGCGCAGCGCATCGTGCCCTACAGCTACGCCGGCACGATGGGCATGGTGCAGGGCGAAGCGATGGCTCAGCGCTTCTTCCATCGGCTGGGCGGCAGCTTCCTCGACCGTACCATCTGCGCGACCGCCGGCGCGGAGGCCCTGCAGTACACGCTGGGCACGCGCGACGGCACCGACATCGAGCAGTTCGGCAACGCGAAGCTGATCGTGTTCTGGGGCGCGAACGCGATCGCATCGAACCTGCACCTGTGGAGCCGCGCGCAGGCCGCCAAGCGCAACGGCGCGAAGCTCGTCGCGATCGATCCGTACCGCTCGCTGACCGCCGAAAAGTGCCATCAGCACATCGCGCTGCTGCCCGGCACCGACGGCGCATTCGCGCTCGGCGTGATGCACGTGCTGATCCGCGAAGGCTGGCTCGATCGCGACTACATCGAGCGCTACACGCTGGGCTTCGATGCGCTGGCGGAACGCGCCGCATCGTTCGATCCGCAGCGCGTCGCGCGCCTGTGCGGCATCGATGCGGCGGAAGTGGAAGGCTTCGCGCACGACTACGCGTCGCTGCGGCCGGCCGCCATCCGCCTCAACTACGGCATGCAGCGCGCGGCCGGCGGCGGCAACGCCGTGCGCGCGATCGCGTCGCTGCCGGCGCTGACGGGTCACTGGCGCGACCCTGCGGGCGGCGTGCTGCTGTCGACCAGCGGCAACTACCCGGTGGACGCGCAGCGGCTCTATCGTCCGGACCTGCTCGCCGGTCGCACGCCGCGCACCATCAACATGGCGACGATCGGCCATGACCTGCTGCGCGCCGATCCGCCGATCGATGCGCTGATCGTCTACAACAGCAATCCGGTGGCGGTCGCGCCGCAGTCGCGCGAGGTGGCCGAAGGATTCGCGCGCGAAGACCTGTTCACCGTGGTGCTCGAGCAGTTCCGCACGGACACGGCCGACTACGCGGACTTCGTGCTGCCGGCGACCACGCAGCTCGAGCACGTCGACGTGCACAAGTCCTACGGGCACCTGTACCTGCTGGCGAACACGCCTGCGATCGAAGCGCTCGGCGAAGCGCTGCCCAACAGCGAGATCTTCCGGCGGCTGGCGAATGCGATGGGCTATCGCGAGGCCGCCTTCGACGACAGCGACGACCAACTGGCCGCGCAGGCCTTCGCGCAGCAGGGACCGACCGCGAACTTCGACTGGCCGCGCCTGAAGGCGCGCGGCTGGGAGCGGTTGAACCTGCCGGCCACGCACGCGCCGTTCGCGCAAGGCGGGTTCCCCACACCGTCGGGGCGCTGCGAGTTCTGGTCGGACACGCTGGCGAAGCTGGGAATGGATCCGTTGCCGGGCTACGTGCCGCCGAACGAAGGGCCGACGTCGAATGTCCAGCTCGCGCAGCGCTACCCGCTGGCGATGATCTCGCCGCCGGCGCGCAATTTCCTCAACTCGAGCTTCGTCAACGTCTCGAGCCTGCGCGCCATCGAGGGCGAACCGACCCTCGAGATCCATCCGGACGATGCCGCGGCGCGCGGCATCGCCGACGGCGCGCGGGTGCGCGTCTTCAACGATCGCGGAGCGCTGGATCTGGCCGCGCGCGTCACGGACCGCGCGCGGCGCGGTTGCGTCGTCGCGCTGTCGGTGTGGTGGAAGAAGCTCGCCGCCGATGGCCGCAATGCCAACGAACTCACCAGCCAGGCGCTGACCGACATCGGGCGCGCACCGACCTTCTACGATTGCCTGGTCGACGTCGAAGTGCAGCGCTGACATGGTGGCAGTCCCCGCGCGCCGCCGCCGGTGGCTGATCTTCGGCGTGCCTGCCGTGGCGACGCTGGCCATCGCGCTGGTGGCCGGCTGCTCGACGATCGGCTACTACGCCCAGTCGATCCAGGGGCACATGGCGCTGATGGACGCGGCGCGGCCGATCGGCGAGGTCGTCGAGGATCCCGCCGTCGCGCCACAGGTGAAGCAGCGACTCGAGCGCGCACAGCAGATGCGCTCGTATGCCAGCGCGTCGCTCGCGCTGCCCGACAACGCCAGCTACACGCGCTACGCCGACCTGAAGCGGCCCTACGCGGTGTGGAACGTGTTCGCCACGCCCGAGCTGTCGATGAAGCTGAAGCAGTGGTGTTATCCGGTGGTCGGCTGCGCCGGCTACCGCGGCTACTTCGACCGTGCCGACGCGGAAGCGCTCGCGGCGCAGCTGCGCGCGGAAGGCCACGACGTGAACGTCGCCGGCGTGCCCGCGTATTCCACCCTCGGCTGGTTCGCGGACCCACTGCTGAACACCTTCATCGCCGGTACCGAGGGGCAGGTGGCCGGGCTCATCTTCCACGAGCTGGCACACCAGGTGGTCTACGTCGGCGGCGACACCACGTTCAACGAGTCCTTCGCGGTGACGGTGGAGCGCGAAGGCGTGCGTCGCTGGCTGGCCGAGCATGGCGACGACGCAACGCGGCAGGCGTATGCGGACTTCGCGCAGCGCCGCACGCAGTTTCTCGAACTGCTGCTGCTCTACCGCGGCAGGCTGGAAGCGCTGTACGCGGGCGATGCACCGAAGGAGCAGCTGCGCGCGCGCAAGGCGGCGCTGTTCGCCGACCTGCAGCGCGACTACGCGCGGCTGAAGGAACAGTGGGGCGGTTTCGCGGGCTACGACCGCTACTTCGCGCAGGACCTGAACAATGCGCATCTGGCCGCGGTGGGCGCCTACAACGACCTGGTGCCGGCCTTCAGCGCGCTGCTGGCGTCGAAGGGCGGGGACTTCGGTGCGTTCTACGCCGAGGTGAAGCGCATCGCGGCGCTGCCGAAGGAGCAGCGTGACGCCGCCTTGACGCAGATGAACGCCGCGCGCTGACGCTGCGTGCGGGTAGCGTTCGCGGGTCTATGATCTCCGGAGCCCAGCCGCGGGCCACTGACACGAAAAGAAGAGGGAGACAGCGATGGACCGGTTCTGGCTGAAGAACTACCCCACCGGCGTGCCCGCCGACATCGATTTCAATCAGTACTCGTCGCTGGTGCAGCTGCTGCAGGAAGCGTTCACGAAGAACAGCGCCCGCCCGGCCTTCACCTGCATGGGCAGGACGGTCACCTACGCCGAGCTCGACACGTACTCGGCGGCGATCGCCGCCTGGCTGCAGTCGAAAGGCTTCGGCAAGGGCACGCGCATCGCCATCATGATGCCGAACATCCTGCAGTACCCGGTGGTGATGGCGGGCGTGCTGCGCGCGGGCTGCATCGTGGTCAACGTCAACCCGCTGTACACGCCGCGCGAACTCGAGCACCAGCTTAAGGACTCGGGCGCCGAAGCGATCTTCATCATCGAGAACTTCGCGACCACGCTCGAGCAGGTGCTCGACAAGGTGCCGGTGAAGGCCGTCGTCGTGTGCGCGATGGGCGACATGCTGGGCTTCGCCAAGGGCCTGCTGGTGAACTTCGTCGTGCGCCACGTGAAGAAGATGGTGCCCGCCTTCACGCTGCCCAACGCGCTGCGCTGGAACAACGTGCTGGCCGACGGCCTGCGCATGACGCTCAAGCCGGTCGCGCTCGGCCCCGAGGACACGGCCTTCCTGCAGTACACCGGCGGCACGACCGGGGTCAGCAAGGGCGCGCAGCTCGTGCATCGGAACATCATCGCCAACATGCTGCAGTGTGAGGCGTGGTTCCAGCCGGCGATCAGCAGGCTGAAGCCCGGCGAGCAGCCGCTGTTCGTCGTGCCGCTGCCGCTGTATCACATCTTCGCGCTGACGGTGTGCGCGATGCTGGGTTCGCGCCTCGGCGCGCACTGTCTGCTGATTCCCAACCCGCGCGACATTCCGGGGCTGGTCAAGGAACTGACGAAGTACAAGGTCAACGTGTTCCCGGCGGTGAACACGCTGTTCAACGCGCTGCTGAACAACGACGACTTCCGCCGGCTGGATTTCTCGCGGCTGATCCTGTCGGTCGGCGGCGGCATGGCCGTGCAGGAAGCGGTGGCGAAGCGCTGGCTCGAGGCGACGAAGTGCCCGATCTGCGAAGGCTACGGGCTGTCGGAGACCGCGCCGGTAGCGTCCGCCAACCGGGTGGACACGGAACGTTTCACCGGCACCATCGGCGTGCCGTTGCCGTCCACCGAGATCGTCATCCTGGACGATGCGGGACAGCCACAGCCGATCGGCTCGGTCGGCGAGATCGCCATCCGCGGACCGCAGGTCATGGTCGGCTACTGGAACCGGCCGGACGAGACGGCCAAGGTCATGACCGCGGACGGCTTCTTCAAGTCGGGCGACGTCGGCATCATGGATGCCAGCGGAGTCACGCGCATCGTCGATCGGAAGAAGGACATGATCCTGGTGTCCGGCTTCAACGTGTATCCGAACGAGGTCGAGGCGGTGGTGGCCGAACATCCGGGCGTGCTGGAATGCGCGGTGGTCGGCGTGCCGGACGATTCCTCGGGCGAGGCGGTGAAGCTGTTCATCGTGAAGAAGGACCCCGCGCTGACCGAGCGCGATGTCATGGACTACTGCAAGCAACAGCTCACGGGTTACAAGAAGCCGCGCTTCATCGAGTTCCGCAGCGACCTGCCGAAGACCAACGTCGGCAAGATCCTGCGCCGCGAGTTGCGCGATCCCGTCCGCGACAAGGCCGCGTGACGCAACGCTGACCTTCCAACCGCTCACCTTCCAACGCATCGCCGGAGAACGCCATGAAGGATCGCCCACGCCGCCCGTCGCCGCGCCCTGCGCCGGCGGCGCCGCGCCGCCCCGCGGGCAGCCATGCGCCGCCGCGAGGCCGCCCGCGCGGCGCGCCCGCATCGGCACCCCGCGAGACGCGACTGGCGCGCGCTCGGGGCCGCGCGCGCGTGCGCTGCTCAACAGCGCAGCTTCGACAACCCGTACCAGCGCGCACAGCGTCCGGGACGGGACGCCGCGCCGCGCGAGCGCTGTCGGCGCCCGCGTGATCCGGCTCGATCCGGACGTCGCCCGCGTATTTCGCGATGCGGACGCGGTGAACGAGGCGCTGCGGCTGGTCATGCGGCTGGCGCGCTTCGCCGGCGGCCGTCCCGCCGGTCCCCGCGCGAATACACACCGCGCGGCAGCTTTGCTCCGCGCGAGGATCGTCCGCCACGGCCGGGGCGCGACCGGAGTGGCGACGTCCGTCCGGCTGAGGAGCCCGGTAGACGACGGTCCGCACTTCGACGACGAATAGCGAACCGCCCGCGCTGGGCCCTGGCTGAAGTTAAGCGCGTGATCACGTGATTTTTCCGGGTTGTCATGGCGCTGGAAAGGCCTACCGTGAGGGGGGTATCAGCGGAGGCTGCAATGAACAGGCGGATCATCGGGGTGCTGGCCGCGGTGCTTGCGAGCGCGGCGGTGCATGCGCAGGTCGATGGGCCGGGGCTGACGGTGCCGCCCGCCGCAACGGCCGAGGCGCAGCGCGCGCACGCGTGGAGCCTGCGCGGCGTGAGCGGCGCGCAGCCCGGTGCATCCGCCAGCGTCCTCGACAGCTATCGCGGACTGCTGTCCGCGGACGCAGCACCGCTGAGTTCGATGCTGGTGGCCGACTGGTATCCGCTGTCGACACAAGGCTTCCGGGTTTCCGGCGGCCTGGCCTACGGCGTCATGCGCGACACCGCCCTCGCACGCGACGCCGAGACTGAGCGTGCACTGCGCAACTGGGGTTCCGGGCGGAGCAGCGGCGCTGGACCCATGGTCGTGGATCGCGCGCGGCAATCCGTACCTGGGCTTCGGCTGGGAACTGGGTGCCGCCTCGGCGCGCCCGGCCTTTACATGAGCGCCGATGTCGGCGTGGTCTACCAGCGCGGCCAGGCGAACTGGGGCTGCACGAGTGCGATTCCTGCGGGCCTCAGGTGTTGCCGACGGCCGCATGGACGCGGCTGCCGAAGAACTGCGCTTTGCGCCGATGATGTCGCTGGGCGTGGGCCTGCGCTTCTAGGGCCTGCCCGCGCGGGCGCTCAGCCCGCGACCGGCACGCCGAGCGCGGCCCGGCCGTTCTCCACCAGTGTGCGACGCAGGCTGCGATACAACTGCGTGACGTCGAGCGGCTCGCCCGACTTGGCGCGCAGCCGGATCAGCATCGCATCGGCGCGCGACCGCACGGACAGCGATTCGAGCTTGCTGCGGTCGAGCAGCGGTTCGTCGCCCGCCTGGGTTCCGGACAGCGCTGCGAGGACGGCCGCGTGGCGCACGCCCAGGCCGTGGAACCGGATTTCCACCTCGTTGTTCCGCTCGGTCACTCGCATCTGCATGATCGCCTCGCCTGCATCGGTCCGATTCGCTCCGCTGCGACAAGCACGCAGCATGCACAGTATCGGAAGGAAATATGACAGCGGCATTGTCGCCACGCGAGCTGCGTGCGACGAAGGGCGTTTTCCGCAGATCGAGTGTCGATTATTCGACGCGCGTCTGCCATCGGCCAAGTTGCCGATCGTGCAGACGGCTGAGCGCAGCGAGCGCCGTGCAGGCGCCGACCAGCGCCATCGCCATGTCGGACTGCGTGTCCCAGGGGTCGCCCTGCGTACCGAGGAACTCGTCGGCACCCTGGCCGAGCGCCACGGCGGCGCCCCATTCGACGAGTTCGTAGGCTGCGCTGATCGCCAGGGCGATGCAGATGCAGATGAATGCCGCCATACGGCGCCCTTTGACATGGCCGCCGCGCAGCAGGATCTCGCGCGCGGCCAGCGCGGGCACGAAGCCCTGGAAGAAGTGGCCGAGCTTGTCGTACGGGTTGCGCGACAGGTCGAAGGCCTGCTGCACCCAGTGGCCGAGCGGCACGCGCGCATAGGTCCAGGCGCCGCCGGCCATCAGCACCAGCGCGTGCAGGAAGATCAGCACGTACAGCAGCGTGGTCAGCGGGAAGCGCTCGCGCGTGAACCACAGCACGGGCACGACGATCAGCACCGGCGCGACCTCCAGCCACCACGTCGTGCGGTCATAGGGCCGCCAGCCTGACACAAGCAGTGCGATCATTGCCAGCGCGAGCAATGTGAGCAGCAGCGGCGTGCGGGAGGAGTCGGTCGACGTGGGCATCGGGCAGCGGCAGGGTCGATGGCGGATTATCGCCGGCGCGCTCGCAAGCGGGCTGCTCGGCGTGTGGCTGAGTGCGCCTGCCTCTGCGCAGACCGCGGTGCGGCTACCCGCGTTGCATGCACAGGCCGAACGCGTCACGGTGTCCGGCCTGTCGTCGGGTGCGTACATGGCGGAGCAGTTCGCCGTTGCGCATTCGGCGCGCGTGGCCGGTGTCGGCGTGTTTGCCGGCGGCCCGTACTACTGCGTCGGCATCAACATGACGCGCGCTGAAGGCGTGTGCATGCAGGGCGATCCTGGCGCCGACGGCTCGATCCGCGATGCCGAGCGCCTGGCGCGCCTGCGCCTGGTGGACGACACGCAGCATCTGCGGACGCAGCGCGCGTGGCTGCTGGCGGGCGATGCCGATCGGACCGTGGTCACGACGGTGGTGCGCTCCGCAGCCGACTTCCATCGGTACTACAACGCGAACGGCGTCCACTTCGAGGAGCAGCACGGCCTCGGGCATGGCCTGCCGACGGTCGCACAGGGCGTGGCCTGCGCGACCACGGGGCCGCCATTCATCAATCGCTGCGGCACCGACCGCGTCGCCCACATGCTGGCCTTGCTCGATGCGGGTGGTGGGGCGCCGTCGACAACGACTGCGGCAGGCCGCCTGATCGCCTTCGAGCAGAGCGAGTTCGTCGGACGCTGGCGGCGCTGGTGGGACCTGTCGTCGATGGCCGACACCGGCTACGTCTACGTGCCGGCGCAATGCGAGAAGACTCGACGCTGCCGCGTGCATGTGGCATTGCACGGCTGCCGGCAGGGCACTGCCGCCATCGGCGAGGCCTTCGTTCGCGACACCGGCTACAACGAGTGGGCCGCGCGGCACGACCTGATCGTGCTGTACCCGCAGGTTCAGCCCAGCGAACCGACGATGTTCGCGTGGTGGCGCCCGTTCAATCCGAATGGCTGCTGGGACTGGTGGGGCTACACCGGCACCGACTACGCGGTGAAGCCCGGCGTACAGATCAACGCGATCGCGGCGATGCTGGATCGGCTCGCGGAGAAGCGCTGCGTCGGACTGACGTGGGGCCCCGGCCTGCGCGGGGCGACGTAAGACTACGGACGTCGTCCCGGCGCAGGCCGGGACCCAAGTTGCCGTTTGTCCCGCTTCGAACTAATCCACCTTCGCATTCGAGAACTTCACCACCTTCGTCCACTTGTCGGTCTCGGCACGGATGAAGGCGGTGAACTGCGCGGAGGTGTTGCCGCCGGGGTCGGCGCCCTGGCTGAGAAAACGCTCGCGCACTTCGGGCACCGCCAGCGCCTTCGCGACATCGGCCTGGATGCGGTCGACGACGGCCGGCGGCGTGCCCGCCGGTGCGAACAGCCCGAACCACGAGCTGGCATCGAAGCCCTTGAGCCCGGCCGCCTCCTCGATGGTCGGCACGTCGGGCAGCGCCGGCGATCGTACACGCGACGTCACGGCCAGCGCGCGCAGCTTTCCCGCCTTGATATGCGGCAGCGCCGATGGCAGGTTGTCGAACATGACGTTCATGTTGCCGGCGAGCATGTCGGTCAGCGCCGGCGCCGAACCGCGGTACGGGAAGTGCACCATGTAGATGCCGGTCACCGTCTTGAAGAGCTCGCCGGTCAGGTGGATCGACGTGCCGTTGCCGCTCGACGCCATGTTGAGCTGGCCGGGCCGCGCCTTCGCATAGGCGATGAACTCGTTGACGGTGGTGACCGGCAGCTTCGGATTGACCACCATGACGTTCGGCACGCTGGCCGCCAGCGTCACCGGTACGAAGTCGCGCACCGGGTCGAAGGGCATCTTGGTGCCGCTCTGCGCGAATAGCGCCGCATTGATCGCATGCGTGCCGACGGTTCCCATCAGCTGCGTGTAGCCGTCGGGCGGGCTCTTGGCCACCGCCTCGGCGCCGATGTTGCCGCCCGCGCCGGGCCGGTTCTCGATGATCACGGCCTGCTGCCACATCTTCTGCAGTTCCGCGCCCAGCGAGCGGGCGACGATGTCGGTGGTGCCGCCTCGGCGGGAAGGGCACGACGATGCGCACCGGCTTCGACGGCCAGGACTGGGCCTGGGCCGGCACGGCGCCGGCGGCCAGCGCGCAGGCCAGCAGGATGACCTTCAATCCGTGCAGCATGCTGTCTCCTTGATGTAGGCGATGTCGGCTGGCCGGCAGTCTGCCCGGCGCCTGCGGCTTCGTCTATGCTGGCTGCAGCAACCATGGCAAGGCAATACGTACTGGCGCTCGACCAGGGCACGACGAGTTCGCGCGCCATCGTCTTCGATCGCGGCGGGCGCATCGTCGCCACTGCACAGAAGGAATTCCGGCAGATCTATCCGCAGGCCGGCTGGGTCGAGCACGACGCCGCCGAGATCTGGTCGACCCAGCTCGACTGCGCCCAGTCGGCGCTGCGGCAGGCCGGCGTGGCGGCGAGTGCACTCGCGGGCCTCGGCATCACCAACCAGCGCGAGACCACCGTGCTGTGGGACCGCAGTTCCGGCGCACCGCTCGCCAATGCGATCGTGTGGCAGGACCGGCGCACGGCCGGCATCTGCGCCGAACTGCGCGAGCGCGGCGTCGAGGAGCGCGTGCGCGCGAAGACGGGGTTGCTGCTCGATCCGTACTTCTCCGCGACCAAGATCGCGTGGCTGCTCGACCACGTGCCCGGTGCCCGGCGGCGCGCGGAACGCGGCGAGCTGGCCGTCGGCACCGTCGACAGCTGGCTGATCTGGAACCTGACCGGCGGCGCGGTGCACGCCACGGATGTGTCGAACGCATCGCGGACGTTGCTTGCCGATCTCGGCGCGCTCGACTGGGACGATGAACTGCTGGCCCTCTTCAACGTGCCGCGCGCGGTGCTGCCGGTGATCACGTCGTCGAGCGCCGTCGTCGGCCGCACGCTCGAGCCGCTGCTCGGCGCTGCCGTGCCGATCGCGGGCAGCGCGGGCGACCAGCAGGCCGCCACCTTCGGGCAGGCGTGCTTCGCGCCCGGGATGGCGAAGAACACGTACGGCACGGGCGCGTTCATGCTGATGAACGTCGGGCGCACGCCGCAGCCGTCGGGCAACCGGCTGCTGTCCACCGTCGGCTGGCGCGTCGAGCGGCCCGACGGTGCACGCACCGCCTACATGCTCGAAGGCAGCGTGTTCGTGGCCGGCGCGGTGGTGCAGTGGCTGCGCGACGGGCTGGGACTGATCGACCGCTCCGAGCACGTCGAGGCGCTGGCGCGGCAGGTCGACGACAACGGCGGCGTGTACCTGGTGCCGGCCTTCGTCGGTCTCGGCGCGCCGCACTGGGACGCGGCGGCGCGCGGCGCGATGATCGGCATCACGCGCGGCACGACGCGCGCGCACGTGGCGCGCGCCGCGCTCGAGGCGATCGCGTTCCAGTCGGCCGACGTGCTGGCGGCCATGCAGCGCGATGCGCAGCAGCCGCTGACCGAACTGCGCGTCGATGGCGGCGCGGCGCGCAACGACCTGCTGATGCAGTTCCAGGCCGACGTCATGGGCGTGCCGGTCGTGCGACCCGAGATCACCGAGACCACCGCGCTGGGCGCAGCCTATCTGGCCGGTCTTGCCACGGGCGTGTGGTCGACCACGGAAGAACTGTCCGCGCAGTGGCGCGCCGAATGGCGCTTCGAGCCGCTGATGGGCGAAGACGAGCGCGCCGCGCGGATGGCGCAATGGCATCGCGCGGTGGAGCGCGCAGCATCATGGGCAAACTGAAGAAGACAGAGGGCGCGGCTGTGCGCGCGCCGGTCATCGAACGCGCCGCACTGTTGGCGCAACTGCGCGATGCGCAGCCGTGGGACGTGCTGGTCATCGGCGGCGGCGCCACGGGACTGGGCATCGCGGTCGATGCGGCATCGCGCGGGCTGCGCACCGCGCTGATCGAGGCGCGCGACTTCTCCGCCGGCACGTCGAGCCGCAGCACCAAGCTCATTCACGGCGGCGTGCGCTACCTCGCGCAGGGCAACGTCAAGCTGGTCAGCGAGGCACTGGCCGAGCGCGCGCGGCTGCTCGCCAATGCGCCCGGACTCGTGCATGCGATGGAGTTCGTCGTGCCGTGCTTCTCGCAGTTCGAGCGGATCAAGCTGCGCGTCGGCCTCGGCATGTACGACGCGCTGGCGGGCAAGCAGGGCGCGGGCGCGACCCGCTGGTTGAGCCGCCGCGAAACGATGGAGCGGCTGCCGACCGTGCGCAGCAAGGGTCTCGACGGCGGCGTCGTCTACTGGGACGCGCAGTTCGACGATGCGCGGCTGGCGGTCGCGCTGATGCGCACCGCGATCGCGCAGGGCGCCACCGCGATCAACTACGTGCGCGCCGAGGAACTGCGCGTGAAGGAAGGCCGCGTGGCCGCGGTCGTCGCCATCGACGACGAGACCGGCGAGCGCTTCGAGCTGCGCGCGAAGGTCGTCTACAACGCCACCGGCGTGTGGGTCGACGGCATCCGCCGGATGGTGGACCCGGCGTCGCGGTCGATGGTGGCGCTGAGCCGCGGCTCGCACATCGTCGTCGACCAGCGCTTCCTGCCCGGCGATCGCGCGCTGATGATCCCGAAGACGGCCGATGGCCGCGTGCTGTTCGCCATCCCGTTCCGCGAACACCTGATCGTCGGCACCACCGACGTGCCGACGCAGGATGTCACGTGGGATCCGCAGCCGGCGCAACCGGAGATCGACTTCATCGTCGAGACCGCCCGTGGCGTGCTGCAGGAACCGATCACGCCGGAGGCCATCACCAACAGTTTCGTTGCAGGCCCAGCCGCTGGTGGCGCGCGGCACGGTGGGCGCAACCAAGACGCTGTCGCGCGAGCATTCGATCGTCATCGAACAGCGCAATCTCATCACGGTCACGGGCGGCAAGTGGACGACCTATCGCCGCATGGCCGTCGACGCGCTGGCGCAGGCCGTCAGCCGTGGGCTGCTGCCGGAGCAGTCGTGCGTGACCGAGACGCTGCGCATCGACGTGGATGCGGCGCTGGAAGCAGCCTGCCGTGCCGCTGAAGAAGGCGGCGCTGATGGCATCGATGCCGTGCGCCGCTATCGCGAACTGGCGCGCCGCCACGAGCAGGCGCGCACCGTGGAAGACCTGCTGTTCCGTCGCATGCGTACCGGCCTGCTGGATCGCCACGCTGCCGCCGGCCTGGCAGCGCGACTCGAGAAGTCTGCGGCTGTGCGGGCGGCGGAATAGATCGCCGTGCTCCGCATCTTCGCGGGGACCGCGGGCTTGCGGATGCTGCGCCCGGCGGACTGCTGTCCGGAGTGAAGACTCGATGACATCGTCGCAGCCGATGACTGCACGCGCAATGCGCGAACTTGCACGGGCGCGCGAGGAGTATGCGCAGGGGCATCTGGCTAGGGCCGAGTCTCGGCTGCTGAACGTCCTGTCGCACGCACCGGGCTGCGTGGATGCGCTGGAGGGGCTGGCCTTTGTCGCGGCAGGGAGGAGCGACTTCGCCAAGGCGGCGGACTGGGCGCCGCTGCGCGCAGCTGGCCTCCGCGCCGTTTCCGCAACGTCATGGCCTTCGCCAGAAGGCGGGGCGATACGACGCCGTGCGCTCTACGAGCATTGCCTGGCGAGGGTTTCCCCAGCATTTGCCGTAGAGCACACCGGCCTGGTTGCCTCGATGAGCCGGCAGCTCGGCGGTGTTCTCGGTGGTACTGACCGCGCTCGCCGTGGCGCAAGCCATGACGCCGATCTGCACTACAAGCGAGGCTGGCCGCGGCCAACCGAGCGGCAGGTCGAAGAGATCGAAGCCTATCGGCGGGCCATCGCCCTGCAGCCCGATCATGTACTCGCCCGCGTCAATCTCGGCGTGGCACTGCGCGACATGCATCGCCTCGACGAGGCGATGCTGGCGTTCGACGAAGCCTTCGCCATCGATCCAGCCTATCCCGGTGCGCACACGAACCGCGGGCAGATTTCGCTGGTGCTCGGACGCTACGCGGAGGGTTGGGCGAGTACGAATGGCGTTGGCGCGACGGCGGACCGTCACTGCCGTTCGGCGTGGACAAGCTCTGGACGGGTGAGCAGCCCATCGCTGGCCGGACCCTGCTGCTGCACGCCGAACAGGGCTTTGGTGACACGTTGCAGTTCGTGCGGTATGCCGATGTCGTCGCGGCTGCCGGCGCGCGCGTAGTGCTGCGCGTCCAGGATGCGCTGCTGCCGCTGATGTCGGGATATCCGGCGGATATCGCTGACGGTGATCGGCGACAGCGCGACCGTGCCGGACTACGACCTGCACCGTCCGCTGCTGAGCCTGCCGAATGCCTGTCGGGTGGGCTGCCCCGTATCGGTGCCGCATTCGCAGGCTCCGGCGCAGGCGGCGCAGCGATGGGCAATGCGAGAGACGGACATGCGGCCCCGCGTTGGCGTGGTGTGGGCCGGAAGCCGAGGTCATGTGGATGATCGCAATCGCTCCATGCGCCTGGAGCAGCTGATGCCGTTGCTGGCCCTGCCGGCGAGCTTCTGGTCGCTGCAGAAGGACGTCCCGGAAGCCGACGCCGGGACTTGCAGCATTGCCCGCACCTGCATGACATGCGTGCGGACCTGGCAGGCTTCGTCGATACCGCGGCCCTGATTTCCCAACTCGACCTGGTGGTCGGCGTCGATACCGCGGTCATTCACCTGGCGGGCGCGATGGGCAAGCCGGGTGGCTGGCGTTGCCGTACCGTCCCGACTGGCGCTGGCTGCTGGAGCGCAGCGATACCCCCTGGTATCCGCATACTCGGCTGTTCCGCCAGCAGGCCCGCGGAGACTGGGCCGGCGTGGTTGCTGCAATGGTGGCCGCGATGGAAGAGCGATGCCGCCAACCGCTCGACGAGATCGCGCGCAACGACGGCGACGGGAATAAAAAAAGGCCGCCCTGAGGCGGCCTTTCTGCACTGCTTTGTCGCTTCGTCTTTTAGAAGAAGTGACGGATACCCAGCGCGAACTGAGCACGGTCGAAGGGCTCGGTCGGCGCCACGACGACCGGGGTCGACGTGATCGTGCCGTCCCATCCGCCCTGGCCGTAACCGACGTACAGGTTGGTACGACGCGAGAACGGATACGTGTAGCCCACGCCCCAGACGTCGTAGTCCGGCTCGTAGCGACGACGTGCGTATGCGACTTCGTCAGCATCCGACTTCTGGTAAGACGCCAGGATTGCGCCGCCGAACAGCGGAACCGTCACGCCGATCATGTACGCCTTGTTGTCGTACGGAATCAGACCCGTCGGTGCCGCGCCAGCGCCGCTGACGGCCGATTGAACCAGGCTGATGTCGGATCGATTATGTACGCGCCATGGATCTTCAGGAACTCCAGGTCGACGACGGCGCCGAACTGAAGCATCTTCTGATCCTGATGGTACGGACCGGTGACCGTGTCAGGCGCATTGATCTGGTCATAGGTGACCGCGACCAGCAGCGGGCCCCACGTCCAGTTGCCGCCCAGGCCGAAGCCGGTGACATTGTTGCCGCTCGGAACGACTTCCGTGCCGCTGATGTTGAACGAGTAGCTGGCACCGAAGTTGAAGCCGCCCCACGTCGGCGAACGCCACAGGATGGCGTTGTCTTCGCGCAGTGCGTTCGACGGGATGAACGTGGCCTGCAGGCCGAAGAAACCGAAGCCCGTGCCGAACGGATCGACACCGCCCCACAGGTCGAACGAACCCGTGCCGACGACACCGTCGCTACCACGACCCGCGACGATCGAGCCCAAGCTCGCGTTCTGGAAGCCACCCCAGGCCTGGCGGCCGAACAGGCGGCTGCCCTGGCCCGACGTGCCGGTGCTGACGTCGAAGCCCGCTTCCAGGGTGAAGATCGCGCTCCACCCACCACCCAGCGCTTCGCTGCCGCGCACGCCCAGACGGCTGCCCGACTGGAAGCCGCTGTCGACGCCGGTCACGCTTTCCTGCGACCAGTTCGGCGCAGCGGACCGTGCCCTTGTTGACGCCTGACCATTCCATTGCACGCCGATATCGACGATGCCGTACATCGTCACGCTCGACTGCGGTACGCGGTGCCGGCCACGGCACCGAGTACTGCCAGCGCGATCAGACTCTTCTTCATTCGCAGCTCTCCTAGCTAGTGTTTGAAATTCTTTGGCGTGCCGGCTTTGGACAGCCCATGCCGCCGGTGCAAATACTTCCCTGCAGGAAGCTGATGAGATTGTTTCCAGACGCCTCGCGCGCGGCATAGCTTGCAGGAAACGACCTGAAACGCGGCGGGCTGTTGCTCACCGGTAACATGAAAAAGGGGCGCCCCAGCGCCCCTTTCATCATGCGGAAACCGTCGGCTAGAAGTTGTGACGCATGCCGAACTGGTATGCGGCAGTGTTGTCTCCGAACGCCGTGCCGAAGCCCGACGTGTAGCCGGCTGAACCTGGCGCCAGCCGCGCCTGATCCTTGTTGTTCATGAACGCCAGGGCCGCATACAGCGCGGTACGGCGCGAAAGATCGAACTGGTAGCCGACGCCGTAGTGGTACACCGTTGCGTCCTGCGTGGCCCATGCGGACCGCGCCGTGTCCTCGCCGTAGTTGAATACGAAGAACAGCGTCTGGCTGGGCGTGAAACAGCCACGACAGGCCGAGGTGGTAGGCCTGTGCATCGATCGGCCCGGTGAGGCCGCGCATCGCGTCCACGTCGTACTGCTGGAACTGGACGCTGCTCAGCGCGGCAGTGATCGCTGCGGTATGCCGGTGGCGATCACCAGGTTCTGGATGTCCAGCGGCGTCAGCATCGGATGATCGTTCTTCCGCGCATGTACTGGCCATACAGCTTGAAGTTGCTGAACGCGTAGTAGCCGCCGACGCCGAAGGTCTGCAGGCCCGTCTCGCGCGTCGGCGTGCCTGCTGCCTGCGAGGGCACCACGAAATTCTGGTTGAAGCCTGCGCCGACGCCCCAGGCGGGCGTGTTGTACCGCAGCTGCACGCCGTACATGTCGTCGCCGTCGACCGGTGGCGACGTGCGCTCGTTGCGCAACAGTTCGGAGCCGCCGAAGCTGTAGAACAGAGATGCGGTGAAGCCCTTGAGTTCAGCGCGGTACTGCAGCGCGTTGCTCATGCGGATCGCCGGGATCGAATAGCCCTGTCCGAACGACAGAGCGGTGGCGTCGCCCATCACGTTGTACTTGTTCAGGATCTCGTAGCCGGGCGTGTACATGCGGCCGGCCAGCACCGCGCCGTACGGCGTGACCAGGCCGGCGTAGGCCTGGCGATCGAACAGCGCGCCCGCGCCGTTGACGGTGGTGTTGCCCTGCAGGACAGCCTGATTGACCGCATTCATGCCACCGAGAACCGCCTGATACGTTGCCGAAGTTGGCGGCAGCGTGGCGATGGCGGTGCCCGGCACGATGCGAACGCCCGGGCAGACTGCCGGCGCCGTCGGCTGGCCGCTCAGACGGCAGTTGAAGACGGATTCGTTGTAGGTCACCGACCCGGTGTCGAGGGAGAAACGGCCTTCGAGCGTGAAGATCGCGCTGTAGCCGTTGCCGAGATCCTCGCTGCCGCGGATGCCGAAGCGATTGCCGGCCGACATGCCGGAACCCTGCAGCCTGAATGCCGACTCCGTGCCGGCATCGAGATATTCAAAGCCGCCATCGATGACGCCGTACAGGGTCACGCTGGACTGGGCAAGGGCCACCGCCGGGAATGCGCACGCGAGCGCAACTGCCCCGAGGCTCTTTCGCATGTTTTGTCTCCTGCTTGTTTTAGTTCGACCGCATATCGCCGGCACGGCGGTGCTCGGCGGCGTCGGGTGGGAGAATAGCGCCGACTACGGCGAGGGCTTTGTGTTTGTCCGGTGTCCTGTTCACTCGTTACATTTCTGCAACATGAAATTGCCGACGCATTCCCTGCCAGACCGCCTGCTGGCCGCTGCCGACCGCGGCCTGCGCACCGTGTTCGCAACGCCGCCCGCCCTGCGCGAAAGCCCGGCCGCTGCTCAGCCGGAAGACGGCGAGCTCTCCGCGGCCGATCGGCGCGAAGCCGCTGCCCTGATGCGCGTGAATCACGTGGGCGAGGTCTGCGCGCAGGCGCTGTACGACGCCCAGGCCTTCGCGACGAAGGATCCGGCACTGCGCGTGCTGTTCGAGCGCGCCGCCTCGGAGGAGACCGATCACCTGGCATGGACAGCATCGCGCATCCGCGAGCTCGGCGGCCGTACCAGCCTTCTTAATCCCTTGTGGTACGGCGGCGCCTTCACCATCGGGCTGCTCGCGGCCCGCGCCGGCGACCGCGTGAGCCTGGGCTTCATGGCCGAAACCGAGCGACAGGTGGAACGCCATCTCGAAGGACATCTCGAGCGGCTGCCCGCCGGCGATGCACGATCGCGCGCAGTCGTCCGGCAGATGAAGGACGACGAGGTGCATCACGCCGACATCGCCGTCGAGCACGGCGGAGTGCCGCTGCCGTCGCCCGTGCGCTGGGCGATGAAGGTCGCGGCGCGCCTGATGACGAAGACTGCGCACCACCTCTAGCGCCGCAGCGGCGTCACCCCTCTTCGACGATCACTTCATGCGTGATGGCCGCGGTGTGGGCCAGCATCGCCGTGGCCGAGCAGTACTTCTCGTGCGACAGCGCAACGGCGCGCTCGACGGCGGCGCGATCCAGCGCCTTGCCGCGCACCACGAAGCGCAGATGGATCGACGTGAACACCTTCGGATCGGTGGCGGCGCGCTCGGCGTGCAGTTCGACGCGGCACCCGCGCACGTCGTGGCGGCCGCGCTTCAGGATCAGCACCACGTCGTAGGCGGTGCAGCCGCCCGTGCCGATCAGCACCATCTCCATGGGGCGAGGCGCCAGGTTGCGGCCGCCACCGTCGGGGGCCCCGTCCATTGCGACCAGGTGCCCGCTGCCGGACTCGGCGACCAGGGCCATGCCTTCACCGGACCAGCTCACCGAACAGTCCATGGCCGTTCCCTTCCATTGCGCGCAATGCAATATGAATAGTGTCGTCTAGGATACATTTTCAAATATTCCTAACTCGTTGATTTTACGAAGTGCCGACGGATTGGCCTGGAAATGGCGGGCAGATCCGCCTTGCAATGCAGCATCTGTCGAGGCACACTGCCGGCAACGGAAGTGTTCGCTGGCTTCCGACCGATGTCTCCTCCACCCACATGGTGGATTCAGGCCCGAAGCTCGCGCTTCGGGCCCTTTTTTTCGCGGCTTGCCCGGAGCGCTACAAAAAGCTTAAAATCCAAGGCTTTCCGCAATTTGCGCCGCACTTTCGCAGCGCCGCGGTCGCAGTTCTGCAGTTCTGAAAATTCAGGCGGGTCCGTCAATGAAAACTTTCTCTGCCAAGGCGCACGAAGTCAAGCGCGACTGGTTGCTGGTCGACGCGAACGACAAGGTGCTCGGCCGTCTGGCGAGCCAGATTGCCCTGCGTCTGCGCGGCAAGCACAAGCCCGAGTACACGCCCCATGTGGACACGGGTGACTTCATCGTCGTCGTCAACGCCGCGCGCCTGAAGGTGACCGGCGCCAAGTTCGAGGACAAGAAGTACTACCGCCACACCGGCCACCCCGGCGGCATCGTCGAGACGAACTTCCGCAAGATGCAGGAGCGTCATCCCGGTCGCGCACTGCAGCTCGCCGTCAAGGGCATGCTGCCCAAGGGCCCGCTGGGCTACGCGATGATCAAGAAGCTGAAGGTCTATGCCGACCAGCAGCACCCGCACACCGCCCAGCAGCCGAAGGCGCTGGACATCTAGAGCTGAGGTCCGAATGATCGGCAACTACAACTACGGGACCGGCCGGCGCAAGAGCTCGGTGGCCCGAGTCTTCCTGAAGCGCGGCAAGGGCGCGATCGTCATCAACGGTCGACCGATCGAGCAGTATTTCTTCCGCGAGACCGGCCGCATGATCGTGCGCCAGCCGCTCGAACTGACCAACCACAGCGAGACCTTCGACGTCAGCGTCAACGTGGTCGGCGGTGGCGAGTCGGGGCAGGCCGGCGCGGTGCGCCATGGCATCACGCGCGCGCTGATCGACTACGACGCCACGCTGAAGCCGGTGCTGTCCGGCGCGGGCCTGGTTACGCGCGACGCGCGCGAAGTCGAGCGCAAGAAGGTCGGCCTGCGCAAGGCCCGCCGTCGCAAGCAGTTCTCGAAGCGCTGATCTTCGCGCTGTGCACGGGCGCAGCAGCGCCCGTGCCGCTCGGCCTCACCCTGTCGCGTCGACGAAGCGCTGCGCCACGCAGCGCTGTGCTTCTCGTGCCGCGTGCGCGCTAGGCCGGCGACCGAACCCCTTTCGCGGTATCTCCGGCGGTCATTTCGGCGCTTCGCCTGCGCGACCCGCTCCTATACTTTCGAACGAATTCTGCCTGCGGTCGGCCGCGCTTTCCGAACGCCGCAACGTGTCGTCGCTGCAGGCCTCGGGTCTGCAGAACAATCCTGTGCAGGCCGACCTGCCGATGAAGCCTAAGCTCAGATTGCGGAGTCTTTCACCCGGTGCTGCGCGCGTGGCCATACGCACGCAGTTGCCGTGGCCGCTGCGGCTGGCCTTCGGTTTCGTTGCGCTGCTGCTGGGCGCGGCGGCGCTGATCGGCGTCTACCAGTATGCGCGGGCGACGGGTGCGCCGGACCTCGGCGCACTGCAAAGCGAAGTCGAGACGCTGCGTCAGCAGCTGCGCGAGTCGGAGACGCAGCGCGAGCGTTCCGCGGCGCTTGCGGTGCAGGCAGAAAGCCAGCTCAACGTCGAGCGCGCGATGCAGCAGCAGATCACCCAGCAGATCAAGACCCTCGAGGACGACACCGCGCGCCTCAAGGGCGATCTGTCCTTCTTCGAGAGCCTGCTGCCCACGCCGGCCGGGGCGCGCGGCGTGGTGATCCGCAGCTTCAGGCTGCAGCCGGAGGGCGACGACAGCGCCTCGCGCAGCGCGATGCGCTATCGGCTGCTGGTGCAGCAGAGCGGACGCCCGGAGCGCGACTTTGTCGGCGCGGTGGTGCTGAAGGTCAACCTGCAGCGCGGCGACAGTACCGAGGTGCTGCAGTTGCCGCATGCGGCGCAGCCCGCCGCCGGCCCGGCGCCTCTCGCGTTCCGCCACTACCAGCGCGTCGAGGGCACCTTTGCCGTCCCGGCCGGTGCGACGGTGCGCTCGGTCGAGGTGCTGATCAGCGCCGGCGGCGAGACGCGTGCGCAACAGACATTTCCGGCCGGATAGCGCCGGCCGCAGCTACGAAGGATCACCCATGTTCGGATCGAAGAATGCGACCCCACGACGATCGGCACGCTGATCGGCGCCGGCACGACGATCGAAGGCACGCTGCACTATGCGGGCGGCCTGCGCGTCGACGGCAGTGTCAAGGGCGACGTGCGCAATGCCAATGGCAGTCCGGGCATGGTCGTCATCAGCGAGCAGGGCACGGTCGAGGGTGAAGTGCACGCGACCCGGCTGGTGGTGTCGGGGCGGGTCGTCGGGCCGCTGTTTGTTTCCGACGTGCTCGAACTGCAGCCCAAGGCGCGCGTCACCGGCGACGTGCACTACAAGGCACTGGAAATCCATCACGGCGCGGTGGTCGAAGGGCGCCTGGTGCACGAATCGGCCGAAGCGCGACCGGCCTTGAAACTGGCAGTGGCCGGCGCCACGTCCGAGGCTGGCTAGGGTCGCTCCGGCGCGCGGAACCGGCGCCTATAATCGACTCTCAGGACTAGGACACCCAGGAATCAGGAGCACGCGATGAACGCTGCTGTGGAAATGCCGGCCCCGTTGCTGTTCACCGACGCGGCGGCGGCGAAGGTCAAGACGCTGATCGACGAGGAAGGCAACCCCGAACTGAAGCTGCGCGTGTTCGTGCAGGGCGGTGGCTGCTCCGGCTTCCAGTACGGCTTCACCTTCGACGAGGTCGTCAACGAAGACGACGCGACGATGGAGAAGAACGGCGTCATGCTGCTGATCGACTCGATGAGCTACCAGTACCTGGTCGGCGCCGAGATCGACTACAAGGAAGACCTCGAAGGCGCGCAGTTCGTCATCAAGAATCCGAACGCCACCACCACCTGCGGTTGCGGTTCGTCGTTCTCGGCCTGACGCGTCGGGTCGTCTGGGGCTGAAGGGGCGCTGCGGCGCCCCTTTGCATTGGGTCAGCGCGGGTACAGCGCGCCGAGCACGCGGGCGGCGCGCGCACCGGTGACCGACGGCACGCTGCCCGGCTCGCGTCGCACGCAGCGGCGCGCCAGCCACGCGAAGGCCAGCGCTTCCACGTGGTCGTGGGCAATGCCGAGCGCGTCCGACGTCACCACAGGTCGTGGTGCGAGCAGGCGCGCCAGCATGTCCATCAGGCTGCGGTTGCGCGCGCCGCCGCCGCACACGACGACGTCGCGCACGTCCGCGCACCAGCGCGAGACGGCATCGGCGATGCCGCGTGCGGTGAACTCGGTGAGCGTGTGCTGCAGGTCCGCAGGCGCCGGTTCAGCGGGCGGCAGGTCGGTTGCACCCAGCGCGCGCTGCAGCCACTGCGCGCTGAAGAGTTCACGGCCCGTGCTCTTCGGCGGCGGCAGCGCGAGCCAGGGTTCCGCCAGCAGGCGCGCGAGCAGCGCGGCATCGATGCGGCCGCGCGCCGCGAAGGCACCGTCCCGGTCGAACGCTTCCGGCAAGTGCCGCGCGGCATGCATGTCGAGCAGCACGTTGCCCGGGCCGCAGTCGAAGCCCAGCGGCTCGGAACCCGGCCGCAGCAGGCTGATATTGGCGATGCCGCCGATGTTCACCACCGCGCGGGCCTGCGCGTCCGCGAAGGCTGCGGCGTGGAAGGCGGGCACCAGCGGCGCGCCCTGTCCGCCGGCGGCGACGTCGCGGCTGCGGAAGTCGGCGACCACGTCGATGCCGGTCAATTCGGCGAGGCGCGCGGGCGCGTTCAGCTGCACGGTGTAGCCGGCATCGGGCCGGTGCCGCACCGTCTGGCCATGCGCGCCGATCGCGCGCACCGCGTCGGGCGCGAGCCGCGTCTGCCGCAGCAGGTCGCTGACGCAGTCGGCGTAGACCTGCGCGAGACGCAGTGCGGCGCTGGCGCCGCGCGCGATCTCGTCGCCACCGGGCGCGCACAGCGCGAGCAGTTCGGCGCGCAAGGCAGCATCGAAGGGCTGATGCACGTGCGCCCGCAGGGCAGGGCGCGCCGTCGTGAAATCGGCCAGCACGGCATCGACGCCGTCGAGGCTCGTGCCGGACATCAGCCCGATGTAGAGCTCGCTGCAGGAAGAGCGCGAGCCGTCGGTCACGGCGGCGGCAGAGAGACTGCGTCGCCGTCAGCGGCGCGCAGGGCCGGCCGCGGTCGACGCGACGCGGATGCGCTCGAGCAGCGCAAGCTGCACGCGCAGCGGCTCGGCCGCGATCGCCAGTGCGTTGCGCTGCGCATCGCCGAGCGGTTCCGCGGTCGGCAGCACCGCGGTCAGCGGATTGACCTGGTTGCCGTGGATCTTCACTTCGTAGTGCAGATGCGGGCCGGTGGCCCAGCCGGTGCTGCCGACGTGGCCGACCAGATCGCCCTGCGCAATCCGCGCGCCCTTCACCATGCCGGGCGCAAAGCGGCTCATGTGCGCGTACAGCGTCGAATACTTGCTGTCGTGGCGCACCTCGACGACGTTGCCGTAGCCCCGCTGCCAGCCGGCGAACTCGATCACGCCGCCGGCCACCGTGCGGATCTTGGTGCCGGTCGGCGCCGAGTAGTCGATGCCGCGGTGAGCCGCGTCGTAGCCGAAGAGCGGATGCATCCGACTCGCGGAAAAGCCCGAGCTCAGTCGCGTGTACTCCAGCGGTGAACGCAGGAAAGTGCGCTTCATGCTGCGTCCCGACAGTGCGTAGTAGCCGCCATTCTTCGCGCCGTTGTCGAACCAGTAGGCTTCGAAGGGCTTGCCGTCGTTGACGAACTGCACGGCCAGCAGGCGTCCCGCGCGGAGGTACTCGCCGCCGGCGTACAGCGCCTCATAGACGACGCGGAAGCTGTCGCCCGGCTGCAGGCTGCGGTGGAAGTCGATGTCGCTTTCGAGCGCGTCGACGACCTGCTGCGCGACGAGGTCGGGCAGGTCGGCCGCATCGGCCGCCGCGAAGAACGAGGCCTGCACGTCGCCGCTGCGCAGTTCGATGCGACGCTCGAGATCGGCGAGGGACTCGCCGATGATGTAGCCGCCCGGCGCATCGTCAGCGCGTGCCATGGTGACCACCTTGGCGCGCGATGACGATTCGTCGCTGCCGACCACGCGCAGCGAGGCCAGCCGGCCCTGCGCATCGATGCTGGCCTGGAAGAAGCGGCCGGGCTCTGCGCGTACCAGCAGGCGCGCCGCGGGGTCGCTGCGCAGGTAGCGCTCAGCCGACTCGTCGTCGATGCCCAGGCGCAGCAGCAGCGCACCGAGCGTCTCGCCGCGCAATACGCGTGCTTCGCGCAGGTAGAACTCGCGCCGCTCGGCGATCGCGGCGATCTGTGCTGTCAGCGCGGGCGCGGCGACGGTCTCGACGATCGGACGTGACTGCAGCGAATCGAGGTCGAGTGCACTGGGCGCGGCAGCGATCGCGGCCACGGCCGCCGACACCGGCAGCCACGAGAAAACGGCGGCGAGCTGGATGCGATGACGGGTGACGCTGTCCACCCGGCGCCAGCGTCGCTGCACGCGACGGGCGTGCAGACGCGCCAGGGCGCGAGCGCCCCGGAGTCCTTCGAGTGGTTTGGCTAGAATCCCCGCAGACACCGACGAAACCAGTCAGTCAAAAGCGCACCGAGGGCGGTGCGCTTTTTTACATTTTTATGATCGCGGGAGTATATCCCGCCAGAACCCGCCACCCGGCAGACCTGGGTCAAATTGCGCCATGCCCGCCCCTACTAAAACCTACGAGATCACTCGGGAAATCGAGGAGGCGCTGGCGCAGGTCCGGCGCGGCGCCGACGAACTGCTGGTCGAGCCCGAGTTCGCCCAGAAGATGGCGCGGGCGGCGGCCGAGGGCGGCCGCTGCGCATCAAGTTCGGCATGGACCCGACCGCGCCCGACCTGCACCTCGGCCACACGGTCGTGCTGAACAAGCTGCGCCAGCTGCAGGACCTGGGGCACACGGTGATCTTCCTGATCGGGGATTTCACGGGGATGATCGGCGATCCGTCGGGCCGCAATTCGCTGCGTCCGCCGCTGACGCGCGAGCAGATCGATGCGAACGCGCAGACCTACTTCAGCCAGGCGTCGCTGGTGCTGGACCGCGAGCGCACCGAGATCCGCTACAACTCCGAGTGGTCCGATCCGCTGGGCGCGGCGGGCATCATCCGGCTGGCCTCGCACTACACGCTGGCGCGCCTGCTCGAGCGCGACGACTTCGCAAAGCGCTATCGCGAGGAAACGCCGATCGCAATGCACGAGCTGCTGTATCCGCTGATGCAGGGCTACGACTCGGTGGCGCTGCAGTCCGACATCGAACTCGGCGGCACCGACCAGAAGTTCAACCTGCTGGTGGGCCGCGAACTGCAGCGCCACTATGGCCAGGAGCCGCAGTGCGTGCTGACGATGCCGCTGCTCGAAGGGCTGGACGGCGTCGAGAAGATGTCGAAGAGCAAGGGCAACTACATCGGCATCACCGAAGCGCCCTTCGAGATGTTCGGCAAGGTGATGTCGATCTCCGATGAGCTGATGTGGCGCTGGTACGACCTGCTGGCCGTGGGCGGTCCCGGTGACATCGCCCTCCTGAAAGCGGAAGCCGCCGCCGGCCGCAATCCGCGCGACATCAAGGTGCTGCTGGCGAAGACGATCGTCGCGCGCTTCCTCCGCCGCCGACGGCGAGCGCGCCGAGCGCGAATTCGTCGAACGTTTCCAGGGCAACGCGGTGCCTGACGACATGCCCGAGTTCAGTTTCGCCGCCGAGGCCGGCGGGCTCGCGGTGACGGCGCTGCTGAAGCAGGCGGGACTTGCCGCCTCGGGCAGCGAAGCCGTGCGCAGCATCGAACAGGGCGGCGTGCGCGTCGACGGTGCGAAGGTCGCCGACCGCACGCAACGCCTGCCGCGCGGCACCTACGTGCTGCAGGTGGGCAAGCGCAGGTGGGCGCGGGTCACGGTCGCTTAGGTCGACGTCGCGCGCAGTGCTGCCGTCATCTCCGCGAAAGCGGGAATCCGTTTTCTGGAGCTGCGCGCCGCGGTGAACGTCGGTATGGGTTCCCGCCTTCTCGGGAACGACACTGCGGGTGCCTCTACAATCCTGCGCAATGATTGCGCTGATCCAGCGGGTGACGCGCGGCCGGGTGATGGTCGACGGTGACGAGGTTGGCGCGATCGGCGCAGGGCTGCTCGCCCTGGTGTGCGCTGAACGCGGCGACGGCGCGGCCGAGGCCGACGCGCTGGTCGACAAGGTGCTGGGCTATCGTGTGTTCTCCGATGCCGACGGGAAGATGAATCTCAGCGTGCGCGATGTCGCCGGCGGCCTGCTGCTGGTGCCGCAGTTCACGCTGGCGGCGGACACGGCAAGCGGTACGCGGCCGAGTTTCAGTCCGGCGGCGCCGCCGGACACGGGGCGGGCGCTGTTCGAACGAAGCATCGAGTACGCACGCGCGCGGCACGCGCCGGTGGCGAGCGGTATCTTCGGCGCACACATGCAGGTGGAATTGATCAACGACGGGCCGGTCACGTTCTGGCTGCAAGTCCGTCCACGGGAGGCTCGTTCATGAAGATCTGGAGCGATTCGTTCACCAACGGCGGGACGATCCCGGGCGAGTTCGCGTTCTGCGTCATCGATGCCGCGCATCACGTCAAGCTGTCGGCGAACCGCAACCCGCATCTCGCCTGGGGCGACGTGCCGGCCGGCACGAAGTCCTTCGCGCTGATCTGCCACGACCCGGACGTGCCGAGCAAGCCCGACGACCTGTTCAAGGAAGACCGCGAGGTGCCGGCCACGCTGCCGCGCGTCGATTTTTTCCACTGGGCGCTGATCGACATGCCGCCGGCGATGCGGGCTGTCGAAGCGGGCAGTTATTCGAAGGAAGTGACGCCGCGCGGCAAGGCCGGGCCGGCCGCCGCCAATGGCACGCGGCAGGGCATCAACGACTACACGGGCTGGTTCGCCACCGACCACGACATGAGCGGCGACTATTTCGGCTACGACGGCCCATGCCCGCCGTGGAACGACGCGCTGCTGCACCACTACGCGTTCACGCTTTACGCGCTGTCGATCGATCGCGTACCGGTCGAGGGGAGGTTCACCGCGGCCGACGTGCGCGGCGCGATCGCCGGCCATGTGCTGGCCGAGGCGGCGATCACCGGCACCTACACGCTGAATCCGCGGCTGGCGTGACTTCGAGCCCGTGCAACACGACGCTGCTGCTGATCCGGCACGGCGAGACCGCGTGGAACGCCGAGCACCGCATCCAGGGCTCGCTCGACGTTCCGCTGTCGGCCACCGGCATCCGGCAGGCCGCGCTGCTCGCCGAGCGTCTGCGCGACGAGCCGATCGCCGCGGTCTACAGCAGTGACCTCGCGCGCGCCGCGCTGACCGCCGGCCCGCTCGCCGAACGCGTCGGCTGCGCGCTGACGCTGGATGCGCGGCTGCGCGAGCGCTCCTTCGGCATCTTCGAAGGCCTGACGCTCGACGAGATCGCGATACGGCACACGACCGACTTCCACCGCTGGCGCGCCCGCGAGTTCGACTGGGCGATGGACGGTGGCGAAAGCGCGCGCGCGCTGCTGGCGCGGCTGACCGGCGCGCTGACGCAGATCGTCGTCGCGCACGCGGGGCAGACCGTCGCGGTGGTTGCGCACGGCGGCGTGCTCGACATCGTCTATCGCCAGGCACGCACGCTGGCCTGGGATGCGCCGCGCGAGCACCAGATGCTCAATGCCAGCATCAACCGCGTGCGCGCCGAGGCGCCGCCGCTGGCGCTGCGCATCGAGGAGTGGGGCGACGTCGCGCACCTCGAGCAAACGCGCGACGAATCGCTGACCTGAGCCGGAGTCCGGCGCAGGGTGTGCAGCCGGGCCGTCTCCGCCGCGCTGGCATAATTTCGCCGCCATCCCGATCCGCGTGACTGGCGAAGGGTGAGTACACCCGGGGAGCGCGGAGTCATCGCTGTGCAACGGCCGCTCGCCTGGGCAGATGGCAAGTGACGATCAACCACTTGCGCATTGCGCGCACACGTCGCGCACAGGAGGAGCCCGCATGTTCAAGCGTTCGCAGTATTCCCTGGAATCGGTCGACCCCGAGGTCTACGCCGCCATCGCCGGCGAACATCGTCGCCAGGAAGAACACATCGAGCTGATCGCGTCGGAGAACTACGCCAGCCCCGCGGTGCTGGCCGCGCAGGGCTCGCAGCTCACCAACAAGTACGCCGAGGGCTATCCCGGCAAGCGCTACTACGGCGGTTGCGAGTACGTCGACGTGGCCGAGACGCTGGCCATCGACCGGCTGAAGGCGCTGTTCGGCTATCCGACCATCGACATCGCCGCCAACGTGCAGCCGCACTCCGGCGCGCAGGCCAACGAGGCGGTGTTCCTCGCGCTGCTGAACCCCGGCGACACGATCATGGGCATGAGCCTCGCCGAGGGCGGGCACCTGACGCACGGCATGCCGCTCAACATCAGCGGCAAGTGGTTCAACGTGGTCAGCTACGGGCTGAACGACCGCGAGGAGATCGACTACGAAGCGCTGGAGAACCTCGCGCACCAGAAGCGGCCGAAGCTGATCATCGCGGGCGCGTCCGCCTACGCGCTGAAGATCGATTTCGCGCGCATTGCGCAGGTCGCGCGCGACGTCGATGCGCATTTCATGGTCGACATGGCGCACTACGCGGGCCTGATCGCCGCCGGCGTGTATCCGAGTCCGATCCCGCACGCCGACGTGGTGACGTCGACCACGCACAAGACGCTGCGCGGTCCGCGCGGCGGGCTGATCATCATGAAGCCGGCGCTGGAAAAGGCCATCAACTCGGCGGTGTTCCCCGGCCTGCAGGGCGGGCCGCTGATGCACGTCATCGCTGCCAAGGCCGTGGCCTTCAAGGAGGCGCTGGCGCCGGAGTTCAAGGCGTACCAGCAGCAGGTGATCGTCAACGCGCGCACGATGGCCGAGACGCTGGTCGAGTGCGGTCTGCGCATCGTGTCCGGCCGCACCGAGAGCCATCTGATGCTGGTCGACCTGCGCGCCAAGTCGATCACCGGCAAGGAAGCCGAGGCGGTGCTGGGCCAGGCGCACATCACCATCAACAAGAACGCGATCCCCAAGGACCCCGAGAAGCCGATGGTCACCAGCGGCATCCGCCTCGGGTCGCCGGCAATGACCACGCGCGGCTTCCGCGAGGCCGAGGCCAGGCAGACCGCGCACCTGATCGCCGACGTGCTCGACAACCCGCGCGATCCGGCCACGCTGGCGCGCGTGCGCGACGCGGTGGCGGCGCTGACGGCGCGCTTCCCGGTGTACGCGCCGTAGCCTGACGCCGCCATGCGCTGCCCCTTCTGCCAGAACGCCGACACGCAGGTCATCGACTCGCGCGCGTCCGACGAGGGCGCGACCATCCGGCGGCGGCGCAAGTGCCTGGGTTGCGACAAGCGCTTCACCACCTACGAGCGCGTCGAGCTGGCGATGCCCACCATCATCAAGCGCGGCGGCGGGCGCGCCGACTACGACCGCGACAAGCTGCGCGCGTCGATGGCGCTGTCGCTGCGCAAGCGACCCGTGTCGCGCGAAGCGGTCGACGACGCCATCGCGCGCATCGAGGACAAACTCCTGTCGTCGGCGCAGCGCGAGGTGAAGAGCGAAAGCCTCGGCGAACTCGTCATGCGCGAACTGAAGCGTCTCGACAAGGTGGCCTACATCCGCTTCGCGTCGGTGTACCGCAGCTTCGAGGACGTGGCCGAGTTCGCCGAGGTGGTGAAGGAAGTGCGGCCCGCGAAGCGCGGCACCCGCGGTGGCGCGGTTCGGCGTCGCGCCACGCGCGGCGGCTGACCTCTGCAGCGTTGCTCCCGGCGCAGGCCGGGTCGGCCGCATCCCGCTGTCATCCCCGCGAAAGCGGGGATCCATTTTTTCTTCGCCGCGCGCGCCCCTTGAATCCGCCGCATCCATCCCGAATTGATCCCTGTCAGAGGGAGCCGGTCCAGCGCCGACCCTCGCACACCCGCTCAGGAACAGTTCAGGAGATGACGATGAGCCCGATTTCCGTACGTCGCGTCGACCCGTTCGGGTCGCTGGTGGACGATGTGTTCAGTGATTTCTTCCAGCGCGCCACCGGCGTTGCACCGGCGCGCAATGCCGATGTGCCCGCAGTCGCCCGCGCCCGCATGGACGTGGTCGACAAGGGCAACGCGTTCGAAGTCAAGGTCGACCTGCCCGGCGTGGCCAAGGACGACATCAACGTGACGGTCGAAGGCGCGCACGTGGCGCTGCAGGCAGAGACGCGCAAGCAGAGCGAGACGAAGGACGGCGAACGCGTGCTGCACAGCGAGCGGTCGATCACGTCGTATGCGCGCAGCTTCGAGCTGCCCTGCGAAGTGACCGAGGACGGCGCCGACGCCGGCTTCGAGAACGGCGTGCTGACGCTGACACTGCCGAAGCGCGTCGCGGCCACCAGCAAGCGGCTGTCGATCCGCTGACCGGTCGGTGCGGCGATCGTCTCGCGCGATCGCCGGACCGGCCGCCGGCGCCGGCGCAGTTCATCCGCGCCGGCGCTTCCGCATGGCGGGTCCGTAGAATCCGCGGTATGTCCAAGCTGCCGCGAGTGCTGGCACCTTCCGCGCTATGTGCCGTACTACTGATGGCGGCCGCCGCGGCCGTATCGGCCAAGCTGCCATCGACGCTGCGCGCGCTGACGCAGAAGCCGTCCGCGGAGGCTGCGCCGGCGACCCCCGAGCCACACGCGGACTCCGCGGCCGAACGGCTGGCGCAGGCGGAACTCGCGGCGCGCGACGAGCAGGCCGGACGCCGGCCGGTGCCGCCCGGTGCCACGCCGACGCAGATCGTCGAGATCGGCACGCTGTTGCGGCGTATCGCCGCTCTGCTGCAGGCGCAGGTCGACGTCGAAGGCGAGATCGCCGCGGCGAAAGGGGTCCGCGAGGACGCCGAACGCGCCAGCGCGACGTGGCACCGCTTCGACGACCCTGGCCCCTATTCGGTGGCGCAGCTCGATCCCCTGTTCGACGAAGTGGATGCCGAGCGCACTCGGCTGCGGACGCTGCAGTCGGTCGGCAAGCTCGGGGCCGCCGAACTCGAGCGGTTCGAGCTGTCCTACAAGGAACTGCAGGCCGAACAGCGGCTGGCCTTCGAGCGCGCCGCGACCGAGCCCGCCGCGCTCGACGTTGCGCAACTGCGCACGCAGCGCTCCGGTGAGGTCATCGAACTGGTGCGCCTGCAGGCGCAGCTCAACCGGGAACTGGAACAGACATCGCGGGCGCGGGTTTCCCTGCTGGAGAAGCAGATCTCGGCGGTGCGCGCCAACTTCCGCTTCGATGCGGCGGACCTGCAGCGGGAAGTCGGCGCGATCCAGGCGAGGGCGGGCACGCTCGATCGCCGCATCGAGGATACGACCAGGGCGCGGACGGCCGCCAACGCCGAGCGGGACGCTGCGCGCGCGCAGCTCGACGCGCTGCCGCCGTCCGGCAATCCCGCCGAACAGCAGCGGCGGGAACTCGCCGAGACGCGATTGCGCGCTGCCAACGTGACGCTCGACGCGCTGCGCGCGCAGTACAGCGCACTCAACGCATTGCGCGGTGTCGCACCGGTGGCCGTAGCGCTGTGGAACCAGCGCTACGAAGCCGCCACGCACCAGTCCGAAGGACACGGCAAGCGTGTCGACGCACTCGAAGGGGCGCTGTCCCGCATGCAGGTGCTGCACTCATACGCCAGCGACCTCGCGCTGCTCGCGGACACCTCGCTGCAGGAGCAGCAGGCCCGGGTCGACCGGCTGCCTGCCGATTCGCCGGCGCGGCGCTATGAACTGGCCGCGCTGGCCAGCGTGCGGACGGCGCGCGAAGCCGTGGGCGAACTGCAGATGTCGTCGCGCAAGGTCCGGACCGCATCGGACCACTGGATCAGCGAACTGAAACTGCGTGAAGAACAACGGCCCGCCAGCGAGCGGCTCGGCGACGCCTGGTTGCAGACGAAGGACGCGGCCCGCTCCGTCTGGGACTTCGAACTGTTCGCGGTCGAGGACACCATCGTGATCGGCGGCCGGCCGACCACGGTGGAACGCGCGGTCACCATCGGCAAGAGCGTCGGCGCCCTGCTGATCTTCGTCGTCGGCTACGCCATCGCCGGCGCGCTGACGCGGCGCGCGCAGCGCGTGCTGGTGCAGAAGATGCGGATGACGGTGAGCCAGTCCAAGGTGCTGGGCCGCTGGATCATGATCGTCGTGGGCTTCGTGCTGCTGGTCATCACGCTGAACCTCGCGCGCATTCCTCTGACGGTATTCGCCTTCCTCGGCGGCGCGCTGGCGATCGGTGTGGGCTTCGGCATGCAGACGCTGCTGAAGAACCTGATCAGCGGCATCATGGTGCTGATGGAGCGCAAGGTGCGTGTCGGCGACGTCGTCGAGGTCGGCGGCGTGCAGGGCGTGGTGACTGCCGTCGACGTGCGCTCGACGACCCTGCGGCAGTCCGACGGCATCGAGACGATGGTGCCGAACGCGCTGCTGCTCGAGCAGCAGGTGACGAACTGGACGGGCGAATCGCCGACGATGCGGCGCGCGGTGAAGATCAGCGTGCCCTACGGCTCGCCGGTGCGGCAGGTCGCGGACGTGATGCAGGCCACTGCGACCGAGCACGGCCTCGTGATGAAGGACCCGCCGCCGCAGGTGATCTTCGCGGAGTTCGGCGACTCGGCGCTGCAGTTCGTGCTGTATTTCTGGATCGACATTTCCAAGTACAGCGGCATGCAGGTACAGAGCGACCTGCGCTTCATGCTCGAAAAGCGGCTGGGCGACGCCGGCATCCCGATCACGTCGCCGCGCGACGTGCGCGTCACCGGGTTGCCGCCGCTGCGCGTCGACGGCGACGGCGCGATCGTGGTCGGCGCGCCGCCTGCGAGCCCGCCGGCGGAAGGCAACTGATGTACAGCGAAGCCGACCATGGATTCATGCAGCGCGCGCTGCAGCTCGCCGAGCGTGCGCTGTACGACGCGGCCCCGAATCCGCGAGTCGGCTGCGTCATCGTGCGCGACGGCCGCGTCATCGGCGAAGGCTGGACGCAGGCGCCGGGCTCCAACCATGCCGAGATCGAAGCGCTGCTCGACGCGCGCCGCGCCGGCCACGACGTGCGTGGCTCGACCGTCTACGTGTCACTCGAACCGTGCAGCCACTTCGGCCGCACGCCGCCCTGCGCGACTGCGCTGATCGAGGCCCATCCGGCGCGCGTCATCGCCGCGGTCGAGGACCCGAACCCGCTGGTGGCCGGCAAGGGGCTGGCGATGCTGCGCGACAGCGGCATCGACGTGCGCTGCGGTCTGCTGGCGCAGGAAGCGACCGACCTCAACGTCGGTTTCTTCTCGCGCATGCAGCGCGGCCGGCCTGGGTGCGGCTGAAGATCGCCGCCAGTCTCGACGGCAAGACCGCGCTCGAAACGGAGTGTCGCGGTGGCTGACCTCGGAGGATCGCGCCGCGACGGCCACGCCTGGCGCGCGCGCGCTGCGCGGTGCTGACGCGCCGGCACGGTGCGCGCCCATCCGCAGATGAACGTGCGCATGGTGGACACGCCGCGCCAGCCGCTGCGCGTGCTGGTCGACAGCCGGCTCGAGGTGTCGGCCGACGCACGCATCTATGACGGCGGCAACGTGCTGGTGGCCGCCGCGGGCGACGAGGCCGGCCGTGCGGCGCTGCTGCGCGAGCGCGGTGCCGACGTCGTGTTCCTGCCCGACGAGCGCGGCAAGGTGGACCTGGTCGCGCTGCTGCGCGAGCTGGCCCGCCGGCAGGTCAACGAAGTGCATGTCGAGGCCGGCTTCAAGCTGAACGGTTCGCTGGTGCGCGCCGGCGTCGTCGACGAACTGCTGGTGTACCTGGCGCCGTTGCTGCTCGGCGAGGCGCAGGGCATGGTTCATCTGCCGGCGTTGTCGGACCTCGGTCAGGCGCAGCGGCTGCGGTTCGGCGAAGTGGCCGCCGTCGGCGACGACGTGCGTATCCGCGCGAAGCTCATCCAGGGTTGAGGGAGACGATGTTCACGGGACTGGTGCAGGGCGTCGCGCGCATCGAGCGCGTACAGCCGATCGAAGGCGGCCGCGGCGTGCAGATCTGGGTCGATGCGCGCGACGTGGCGGGTTTCACGGCGCGGGCCGGCGATTCGATCGCGTTGAACGGCGCGTGCATGACGGCGACGAAGGTCGACGGCGTGCGCTTCAGCGCCGACGTGTCCGCGGAGAGCCTCGCGCGCACTGCGGGGCTGGACGCGCCGGGCACGATCAACGTCGAGACCTCGATGCGCCTGGGCGATGCGATCGGCGGCCATCTGGTGTCGGGCCACGTCGATGGCGTCGGGACCGTGCTGCGCATGACGCCGGTGGGCGAGTCGCGCGAACTCGTGATTGCCGCGCCGCGCGCGCTGGCGAAGTACCTCGCGGTCAAAGGGTCGGTCGCCGTCGCCGGCGTGAGCCTGACTGTCAATCGCGTCACCGACATGACGGACGCCTGCGAGCTGTCGCTGAACATCATTCCGCACACGCTCGCGCACACCACGCTCGGCCAGCTCGGACCGGGCGCGCGCGTGAACCTCGAAGTGGACATGATCGCGCGCTACGTCGAGCGCATGCTGCCGGCAGCGGGCTGAAGCGCCAATGCCTGCGGAACTCGCGGGCTGGCTGGTCGCGCTGGCCATCGTCGCCGTGCTGATCCCGACGGCGGGGCCCGTGCAGCGTGGTGCGGCAACGGCCGCGTTCGGACTGCTGCTGCTCTATGGCGTGGCCTTCGGTGCGGCCGCGGCATGGCTCGCGCCACCGTGGAACCTGCTGGCGCCATTGCTCGCCGCGGCCGCGGTATGGCTCACGGTGCAGCCGCTGGTCTCGCTCGGACGAATGCCGCGCGCCGAGCTGGGCCTGCTCGCGCCGCGCCCCGGCAGCCTGCGGCCGTCGCTGGCGGCCACGCTGCTTCTGCTGTCGATCAACGTCGCCGTCATGCAGGCGCGAGGTGCCGCCCCGGCGGGCGCGGGGATGCTGCTGCCGCTGGCGCTGCTCGCCGCCATTGTCGAGGAACTCGTGTTCCGTGGCGTGCTGCTGGCTCTGGTCGACCGCGCGCATCCGCCAAGGTGGACGATGGCCGGTGCCCGTATCGGCATCGGCGGCGTCATGCTGATGCTCGCCTTCGTCGCGCTGCATGGCCTGCGCCCCGGTGCGCTGCTGGGCATTGCGCCGGCCGCGCTGCTCTACCTGTGGCTGCGCGCACGCAGCGGCAGCCTGCTGCCGCCGATGGCCGCGCATGCGGCATGGAACGCGACGGTCGTACTGCTGCATCGTTGATGCACGCGCGCGTGCCTACCGATGGCGTCAACAGGCTCTAAAATGGCGCTTTTGTCGTCTGCGCGCTGCGCGGACGGAGCAGGAGGATCCATGAGTGCACTGTCGCTGGTCACGCCCGGCGCCGATCGGGGCGAATCGCCCATCGCCAGCGTGCTGCAGATCGTCGACGAACTGCGCAAGGGCAACCTCGTCGTGCTGGTCGACGACGAGGACCGCGAAAACGAAGGCGACCTGGTGTTCGCAGTCGACTTCGTCACGCCCGAAAAGATCAACTTCATGGCCACGCACGCGCGCGGTCTGGTGTGCCTTACGCTGACGCAGGAGCAGGCGCAGCGCCTGGCGCTGAAGCCGATGGCGCCGGCCAACGGCTCGCAGCACGGCACGAACTTCACCGTGTCGATCGAGGCGGCGCAGGGTGTGACCACCGGCATCTCGGCAGCGGACCGAGCGGTCACCTGCCGCGTCGCGACGCGCATTGACGCGAAGGCGTCCGACATCGTGCAGCCCGGCCATATCTTCCCCGTGGTCGCGCAGGCGGGCGGCGTGCTGATGCGCGCCGGTCACACCGAAGCCGGCTGCGACTTCACCCAGCTTGCGGGACTGACGCCCGCCGCGGTCATCTGCGAGATCATGAACGCGGACGGGACGATGGCGCGCCTGCCCGACCTGATCCCGTTCGCGCAGCAGCACGGACTGAAGATCGGCACGATCGCCGACCTGATCGAGTACCGCGCGGCGCACGAAACGATGATCGAGCGCCTGGGCGCGCGCCGCGTGACGCTGCCGCAGGGCGACTTCGACCTGGTGCTCTATCGCGACAAGCCGGCCGGCGCGCCGCACGTCGCGCTGGTGAAGGGACCGATCGACGCCGCCACCGAGACACTGGTGCGCGTGCACGAGCCGGCAACGCTGCTCGACGCGCTGGGCGGAAGTTCCAACCACTCGTGGCCCGTGATGAAGTCGCTGGCGACGATCGCGCAGGCCGGCCGCGGCGTGCTGGTGCTGCTGAACTGCGCGCAGCCGGCGGAACGCATCTTCGCGAACTTCGCCGCCGGCGGCGACGATGGGGACCATGACGGTTCGCGCCAGTCGCGCGTCGACATGCGCACCAACGGCATCGGTGCGCAGATCCTGCGCGACCTCGGCGTGTGCCGGATGCGGCTGCTGGCGCGGGCGCGCAAGATGCCGTCGATGGCGGGCTACGGCCTGCAGGTCACCGGCTTCATCGAACAGTAACGACAGCAACGGGCAAGGCAGCACACTCATGGCTATCGACACCTTGGTACCGGACTTCGACGGCACGGACCTGCGCATCGGCATCGTGCAGGCGCGCTTCAATGAATGGGCCTGCCGCGCGCTCGCCGAGGCCTGCGTGGACGAACTGGTGAAGCTCGGAGTCGACGAATCCGACATCACGCACCTGACGGTGCCCGGCGCGCTCGAAGTGCCGCTGGTGCTGTCGCGGCTTGCCGCCACCGATGAGTTCGACGCACTGATCGCGCTGGGCTGCGTGATCCGTGGCGAGACGTATCACTTCGAGATCGTCGCCGAGGAATCGGCGCGGGGTGTGTCGCAGGTGGCGCTCGCCAGCGGCGTGCCCGTCGCGAATGGCATCCTCACGACCGACAGCGACGAGCAGGCGCGCGCGCGCGTCACCGAGAAGGGCCGCGACGCGGCACGGGCGGCGATCGAAATGGCGAACCTGCTGTGGGCGCTGGAAGAAGAGACTGACGAAGACGCAGCCGTGGAAGGCCTGGACGATGGCGAACGGTAGGGCCGCCGTACCGGACGCCTCTGCGCAGCCCGCGAAGGGGGGCCGCAGCGCGCGCCGTCGCGCGCGCGAGCTGGCGGTGCAGGGCCTGTATCAATGGCTGGTCGGCGGCCAGGATGCGGCCGCCATCGAAGGCCACATGATCGAATCGCGCGCCGCCGGCGATGCC
>JBGAIO010000110.1:0-7308 GCA_044225415.1 Burkholderiaceae bacterium
GGCCGCACCGTGCCGGTGCTGTCGCTGTACGTGGACGTGGACCGCGCGACATTCGACGTGCGCGCCACCGCGTCACGCGTCGAGCGCATCCGCATCGCCACCAATCTGCGGCACGACCGGCTCGACAGCGTGGTGACGGAAGCGGCCGTGACGGCGGGCGCGCTCGACCTGCCCTTTGGCGCCGAACTCGTGTTCCTGTGGCATTTCGCACGCGCGCTGCTCGCGCGCCGCGAGGCGGTGCGCGGCCGGCCCGAACCGCTGGGCCGACCCGACTACAGCTTCGAGCTCGAAGGCCTGGATGCACAGGCGGGGCACGCGCGCGTGTCGGTCAAGACGCGGCTGCGCGGCGCGCCGCTCGACCTGCTGGTGGCCGAACTGATGATCCTGGCCAACAGCACGTGGGGACGCTGGCTCGCCGAGCGGGGCGCGCCGGGCATCTACCGTTCGCAGTCGCTGGGCCGCGTGAAGATGTCGACGACGCCGGCGCCGCACGAAGGCATCGGCGTCAGCCACTACGCGTGGAGTACGTCGCCGCTGCGCCGCTACGTGGACCTGGTCAACCAGCGCCAGCTGATCGCCGTCGTGCGCGGCGAAGCGGCGCCGTATGCACCGGGGGATGCCGACCTGTATGCGATCGTGTCGGGCTTCGAAGCCGCCTACGGCGCCTACGCCGAGTTCCAGCAGAAAATGGAGCGCTACTGGGGCCTGCGCTGGCTGCAGCAGGAGAACGTGCGCAGCATCGGAGCGACCGTCATCCGCGGCGACGTGCTGCGGCTGGCGGGACTGCCCTTCATCACGCGGTTGCCGGGACTGCCGGACCTGCCGCGCGGACAGGCGATCGAACTCGCGGTCCTCGGCGGCGACGACATCGACCTGACGCTCGACGCGCGCATGCAGCGAGTACTGACGACGGCGGAGGCGGCGGCCGCGGAAATCGATAGTGGTATGGACGACAACATGGTCGACGATGCAATGGCGGCCGAAGCGGACGCACAGGCCGACGCCGACGCGGCGCCTGCTGACGCACCCGCGCCCGACAGTGCAGCCGCAGCTGCGCCGTCCGAGGCTGCTCGCGACGGCACCGCGGTGCCCGACGGCGCCGCCTGACATCGACGGAAATGCAGGGCGATCGTCCCGATCGTGTCGCGTGATCGTGTGATCGACGGCGGTACCCCGTCGCTACAATCGCCCGGCATCCATGAACCTCACTGCAACCCTCAGTGCGCCGGGTGGCGACGCCACCGGCGTCGCATCGCTCGACACCGACACGAACCCGCACGGCTTCGCGGCGTTCCTCGCCGACAAGGTGCTGGTGATGGCGGTCACGGTGTCGATCGGCCTGCACATGACGGTGCTCGCGGTGCGCTTCGTCGATCCTGAGTTCCTGCGCGTGCAGTCCTCCGACCCGGGACTCGAGATCACCCTGGTCAATGCGCGCAGCGACATCAAGCCCGCGAAGGCCGAGGTGCTGGCGCAGGCCAACCTCGACGGCGGCGGCTCGCACGATGCCGGCCGACGCTCGTCGCCGCTGCCGGACACCCAGCAGGTCAGCGACGGCGACGCGCTGGACTCGGCGCGGCGGCTGGTCGAGCAGCTCGAGGAGGAGCAGAAGAAGCTGCTCGCCGCGCTGAAGGATTCGCTGCAGATGCGACCGCTGCCGCAGAAGGAATCGCCGGCCGACGCGCCGCAGACCGGCACGACCGACGAGCAGACCCGCCAGCAGCTGGCGCGCGCGCAGGCCGAGATCGCCAAGCAGGTCTCGGACTACCAGAAGCGCCCGCGCAAGCACCATTTCATGCCCAGCGCGTCGGAGTACCGTTACGCGCGCTACGTCGAAGACTGGCGCGCGCGGGTCGAGAAGATCGGCAACGATCACTACCCGGACGAGGTGCGCGGCAAGGTCTATGGCACGCTGCGCATGACCGTGGCCGTGCGCAAGGACGGCTCGGTGGCCGAAGCCGTGGTGGAAAAGTCATCGGGATCACCCGTACTTGACCGCGCGGCCCGCCGCATCGTTAACATGGCTGCTCCGTATCCGCCGTTTCCACCCGAGATCGCCCGCGACACCGATGTGCTGGAAATCACCCGCACGTGGATCTTCACCAACGACCAGCTGGCGACGCGCAGCAGCGCGACGCCGTGAGCCGAGCTGAGCGTGGATAAATACGCCGTTGTCGGCAATCCGATCGCGCAGAGCCGCTCGCCGGAAATCCATGCGTGGTTCGCGAAACAGACGCGCCAGGCACTGACCTACGAGCGTATCGAGTTTCCGCTGGACGGCTTCGAGGAACGCGCGCTCGCGCTGCGTGACGCCGGCTACCGCGGGCTGAACGTCACGGTGCCCTTCAAGATCGACGCAGCGAAGCTTTCCGACGATCTGCTGCCGCGCGCGCGGCTGGCCGGCGCGGTCAACACCCTGCTGTTCGACGGCGACACGATCGTCGGCGACAACACCGACGGCATCGGCTTCGTGCGCGACGTGACCGAGCGGCTGAAGTTCGATTTCAGCGAACGGTCGGTGCTGGTGCTGGGCGCGGGCGGCGCGGTGCGCGGAGTCATCGGCGCGCTGCTCGATGCGAGCGCGCGCTGGATCGCGGTGTCCAATCGCACGCACCAGCGCGCCGAGGAACTGGCCGAGGAATTCGGCGTCGAGGCGATCCATCTCGACGAGATCCCGGCCGAGCACTTCGACCTGATCGTCAACGGCACCAGCACCGGGCTGAAGCACGACGCTCCACCGATCGATCCCGAGACCTTCAACGACTGCCTGCTGGCCTATGACCTGGTGTACGCGTGCGAGCCGACGCCGTTCATGGAACTGGCGCGCAGCGGTGGCGCGCGCGGCGTCAGCGACGGCCTGGGCATGCTGATCGAACAGGCGGCCGAGTCCTTCCTGCTGTGGCGCGGCGTGCGGCCCGACACCGCACCCGTGTACCGCGATCTGCGCGCACTGCTCGGCCAGGCGGAAGGCGCCGGCGTCGGTCGCTGACGGCCTCCGATCCTGCGCCCGGGCCACGGCGCGCACGCTGCACAGACTTCACAAGCCATGTCCGCCGCCGCCCGCTGGCTGCTGCGCATCGTCGGGCTGGTTTTGCTGCTGGTCCTGGCGGTGCAGGTCTGGTTTGCCGGCTGGATCGCCTGGTGGCGCTGGAACGATCCGGCGACGACCGCGTTCATGCGCCGCGAACTGGCGACGCTGCAGGAGCGCAACCCGCAGGCGCAGCTGAAACATCAGTGGGTGCCCTACGAACGCATCTCCGCGCACCTGAAGCGCGCGGTCATCACGGCCGAGGACGCGCGCTTCGCCGAGCACGAAGGCGTGGACTGGGACGCGATCGAGAAAGCCTACGAGGCCAACCAGAAGCGCGGCCGCGGCGTGCGCGGCGGTTCGACCATTACGCAGCAGCTCGCGAAGAACCTCTTCCTGTCGCCGAGTCGCAGCTATGTGCGCAAGGCACAGGAACTCGTCATCACCTACATGATCGAGGCCTTCTGGGACAAGCGCCGCATCCTGGAGGTGTATCTGAACGTGGTCGAATGGGGCGAGGGTCTCTTCGGCGCGGAAGCCGCAGCGCGCCACTACTACGGCGTGCCGGCCGCGCAGCTCACCGCCGCCCAGGCGGCGCGGCTGGCGGCCTATCTGCCGAACCCGAAGCGCTATGGCCGGGTGCGTTCGGGGCCGTATCTCGACGGCCGCACCGGCGCGATCCTGCGCTACATGCCCGACGCCGTGACTCCCTGAGTCCATCGCGACGCCGTTGCATTTCTGCGCGATGAAACCGCGCCTGCGCGCTTAGAATCGCGCAGCCCTGCACAGGGGCGCTGCGCCACGGGTCGTGGAGATGGACGAGCAACTGCTGGAAACCAGGGACGACGCGCGCGACGCCGCGCACGAGCGCGACCCCGAGGCCGCGCAGCGTGCGCTCGTCCGCGTGCAGCAGGTGCTCGACAAGCAGCGCCGCGTCGAGGCGCTGGTACATCGCGAGCAGACCCCGGCCGAAGAAAAGAAGGTGCTGGTCGAGCAGCTGGTGCATCGCCAGCACCTGACCGAGCTGCGCGCGATCCTCGACCGCCTGCACGCGGCCGACATCGCCTACATCCTCGAAGCGCTGCCGCAGGACGACCGGCGGGTCGTGTGGGACTGCGTGAAGGCGGACCGCGACGGCGAGATCCTGATCGAGGTCAGCGATGCAGTCCGCGAGACGCTGATCAAGTCGATGGACCGCGAGGAGCTGGTCGACGCGGTCGAAAGTCTCGAGACCGACGAGATCGCGCACATCGCCGACGACCTGCCGGCGGACGTCGTCGACGAAGTCCGCGAAGGCCTGACCAGCGAAGAGCGTGCGCAGCTGCGCGCGGCGATGTCCTATCCGGACGACTCGGTGGGCGCGCTGATGGACTTCGAGATGATCACGATCCGCGAGGACGTGACGCTCGAGGTCGTGCTGCGCTACCTGCGCCGCTTCGACGAACTGCCGGACCACACCGACCAGGTGTTCGTCGTCGACCGCAACGAAGTGTTGAAGGGCACGCTGCCGCTGGATCGGCTGCTGCTCAACGAGCCCGAGACTGAAGTGGCCGCGGTGATGCGCAGCGACGTGCTCACGCTGTCGCCGATGGACGACATCGGTGAGGCGGCGCAGGCCTTCGAGCGTTACGACCTGGTGTCGGCGCCGGTGGTCGACGCCGGCGGACACCTGATCGGCCGGCTGACGGTCGACGAGGTGGTCGACGTGATCCGCGAGGAGGGCGAGGAGGCGGCGCTGGCGCAGGCCGGCCTGCGCGAGGACGAGGACATCTTCGCGAGCGTCGGTGGAACTCGGCGAAGAACCGCTGGCTGTGGCTCGCGGTCAACCTGTGCACCGCGTTCTTCGCGAGCCGCGTCATCGATGCCTTCGAGGGCACGATCGAGCGGGTCGTGGCCCTCGCCGCGCTGATGCCGATCGTGGCAGGCATCGCGGGCAACTCGGGCAACCAGACGCTGACGCTGCTGGTGCGCTCGCTGGCGCTGGGGCAGGTGACGACGGCCAACCAGAAGCGGCTGGTCTTCAAGGAAATCACCGTCGCGGTCTTCAACGGCGCGGTGTGGGGCGGCATCGCGGGGCTGCTCGCCTGGTTCCTCTATCGCAACTCCGATAACGGTGCGCTGCTCGGGCTGGTGATGTTCCTGGCAATGCTGCTCAACATGCTGGTCGCGGCGGTGGTCGGCATGGCCGTGCCGATGGCGTTGCGTGCCATGGACCGGGATCCGGCGATCGGTGGGTCGGTGCTGCTGACCTTCACGACCGACTCGGGCGGGTTCTTCATCTTCCTCGGACTGGCGACGCTGTTCTTCCGATAGACGGGCTTACTTCACGCGCTTCACCGTGTACTCCTCCTGGATCGTGTCCTTGTAGACACTCGCCGGAGAAGAACTGGCGAGGAACCGCCGCGCGATCTCTTCGCCGACGGCGGTGTGCTGGATCACCTGCCCGTTGTCGAACTCGATTTCCAGCACGCGCAGGTTGCGGTCGTAGCCGGCGGACTTGATGCCGCCGCGGCGGATGGCTTTGCGTTCGATGGCCATCGCAGGCTCCTCTCTATAAACCGAGTTCGTTCCAGATCGCATCGACGCGCGCCTTCGTCGTCGCGTCCATCGCGATCGGACGGCCCCATTCGCGCGTCGTTTCGCCCGGCCACTTGTTGGTCGCGTCGATGCCCATCTTGCTGCCGAGCCCCGATACCGGCGAGGCGAAGTCGAGGTAGTCGATCGGCGTGTTGTCGACCAGCACGGTGTCGCGCAGCGGGTCGACGCGCGTCGTGATCGCCCAGATCACGTCTTTCCAGTCGCGCGCGTTCACGTCCGCGTCGACCACGACGATGAACTTCGTGTACATGAACTGCCGCAGGAAACTCCACACGCCCATCATCACGCGCTTCGCATGGCCGGCGTACTGCTTGCGGATCGACACGACCGCCATCCGGTAACTGCAGCCTTCCGGCGGCAGGTAGAAGTCGGCGATCTCGGGGAACGTGCGCTGCAGGATCGGCACGAACACTTCGTTCAGCGCCACGCCCAGCACGGACGGCTCGTCGGGCGGCTTGCCGGTGTAGGTCGAGTGATAGATCGGATCGCGCCGCAGCGTGACGCGATCGACCGTGAACACCGGGAACCAGTCGCGCTCGTTGTAGTAGCCGGTATGGTCGCCGAACGGGCCTTCGAGCGCGTGCTCGTACGCCGATGAAGGCCGCGGTGGCGCACCGGCCGAGGGCGGTGCGGGGTTCGCTTCCAGCCGGATCGAACCCTCCAGCACGATCTCGGCCCCGGCCGGCACCCGCAGGTCGCTGCCGACGCATTTGACCGTTTCCGTCCGCCCGCCGCGCAGCAGGCCGGCGAACTGGTACTCGGACAGGGTGTCCGGCACCGGCGTGACGGCGCCGAGGATGGTGGCTGGGTCCGCGCCGAGCGCCACCGCGATGGGGAAAGGCTGCCCGGGGTGGGCCAGCGCGTGGTCGCGGAAGTCCAGCGCGCCGCCGCGATGGGCCAGCCAGCGCATGATCAGCCGGTTGCGGCCGATCACCTGTTGTCTATAGATACCCAGGTTCTGCCGCGCCTTGTGCGGGCCGCGGGTCACGACCAGGCCCCAGGTGATCAGGGGGCCGGCGTCGTCCGGCCAGCAGGTCTGGATCGGCAGCCGGCCGAGGTCGACGTCGTCGCCTTCCCAGACCACGGCCTGGCAGGGCGCGCCGTTCACCTCCTTCGGCGCCATGTCCCACAGCGCGCTCTTCAGCAGGGCCACCTTGCCGAGGGCGTCGCGCAGGCCCTTCGGCGCCTCGGGCTCCTTCAGGCTGGCCAGCAGTTCGCCGACCTCGCGCAGCGCAGAAACATCCTTCGCCCCCATCGCGCGGGCGACGCGGGCAGGGGTTCCGAACAGGTTGGCCAGCACTGGCATGTCGGATGCTTCAGGCCGTTCGAACAGCAGCGCGGGGCCGCCGGCCCGTAGCGTCCGATCGCTGATCTCGGTGATCTCGAGCCGGGGCGAGACCGGCGTACGGACGCGGCGCAGGTCGCCGGAGGCTTCCAGCTGGGCGATGAAGTCCCGCAGGTCGCGATATTTCATGGAGGCCACTAAGTGCTTACTTACTTTGCTGTGATGCAACAAGTGTATGATTTTAAAGCATTTCCGCGATTTGCGCGAGGCGGTGCCGATGCAACAACCCGCCCCGCCGGTCGGAAATGCCGCAGATTCGGGTTGACCGTCGCCGCCTCGACCCTAAAATCCGGCCCGCTGAATGGCTGAACTCCGCTGACCCCGCACCGACGGGTCC